>NZ_LKTL01000002.1:0-276534 GCF_001401775.1 Shewanella sp. P1-14-1
AAAACGGGTGAATCATTAACTGACACATTGCTGGTGCATTCCGTCGATGGCACTGAACAACAAGTCACCGTCACCATTAACGGTACTGACGATAAAGCGGTGATTGCAGGCACTTCAACTGCAACACTCACTGAAGATAAAGACGTTCACTCAGGTTTATTAAGGGTCGATGGTGCGTTAACCATTACTGATATCGATAACGGCCAAAACCAATTTGTTGCCGATAGCTATCAAGGTAATTACGGCTACTTATCGATTAATCAGCTTGGCCATTGGGTCTACACTGCTAATAATAACAGCGCCGCCATTCAAGGCTTAAAAGCTGGAGCCACGCTAACTGAAACACTATATGTGCATGCGATTGATGGCACAGAGAAAGTTCTCAAGATAAATATTAATGGAACCGAAGATAAAGCCATCATCAGCGGTATATCAATCGTTTCGCTAGTTGAAGATAAAAACCTACACGCTGGCTTTTTACATGCAGACGGTATGTTGGCAGTAAAAGATGCTGATATTGGAGATAATCAGTTTCAGGCCAATGCTTCACAAGGTTTATTTGGCGAATTAACCATCAATAATAATGGTCACTGGACTTATACCGCTGATAATAATCAACCTGCAATTAATCAACTCAAAACAGGTGAGTCGTTAATTGATACGATAGTTGTTAAATCTATCGATGGCAGCGAACATCAAATAAAAATCATCATCAATGGCCAAGATGATAAAGCAGTTATCTCAGGTTCTTCCACATTAGATGTCACTGAAGATAAAAACCTTTTCCAAGGACAGTTGAGAGCAGATGGTCAGCTCAATGTTTCAGATCCCGACTTAGGTGAAGCCCAATTTATCGCTGGAACTCTCACTGGCCAGTATGGCCATTTTACTATCGACCCTTCTGGCGCTTGGACATACACCTCAGACAACAAACAAACTGCAATACAATCTCTTAATGCAGGGCATGAAATTACCGATACGGTGATAATCAAAACTGCTGATGGCACTGAACAAACTCTTTGTGTTCATATTCATGGCACCAATGATAACGCTGTTATTTCAGGTACAAATAATGGAGTTATTTCAAATACTTATGGCGCTCCAAATATTTTGTACGCTAATGGTCAACTTCACATCACTGATGTTGATACAGGAGAAGCGCATTTTCAATCACAAGTAATAGCAGGTGCTTATGGGAGCTTTTTAACGATTAAGCCAAATGGTGAATGGCAATATGCAGTCGATCATTACAATGCTAATGTGATCAAGTTACCCCATGGGCAGCAGCTAACCGAAAGCTTTACCGTAAAATCCATTGACGGTACCGAGCATACTATCTCAACCACCATTGTCGGTGATAACACGCCTGCGATCATCACAGGTACTGATGTCGCGCTATTTAAAGAAGACGGCACTAAACAAACAGCGACAGGACAATTGAACATTCTCGACCCTAATACTGGCGATGAGCATTTCAAGCCTGAAACGCTACAAGGCAAATATGGCGAATTACACATCGACGACAAAGGGCTATGGCATTATGCACTCAATAATCAAGGTGTAGCAGTTCAAAGTCTTAAAAGTGGCGAAACCGTTGATGACTTGTTCTTTATTAAAGGTCACGATGGCACTCCACATGGTATTCAAATACAAATACTTGGGACCAATGACTTAGCCAATATAAATGGGGTAGATGCGGGTGTTGTCGTTGAGGACACACTGAGTTCAGGCCTACTGATAACCAAAGGTCAATTGACCATTACCGATATAGATAGCGGCCAAGATTTATTCCCTTCAGGACTACAACAAGGGCAGTACGGTCAACTTGTTATCAGTAATAATGGCCAATGGCAGTACATTGCTAACAACAATCAACCTCAGATACAGCAACTATCTCAAACTGAAGCGCTTAAAGAAGTATTTGTAGTCCACTCAATTGATGGCACCGGCCACAAAATTGAAGTCAATATACATGGCAGCAATGACATCGCTAAGATCACCGGCGATACCTCTGCAGTGCTTCAAGAAGACA
Source organism: Shewanella sp. P1-14-1 (assembly GCF_001401775.1). NCBI lineage: Bacteria > Pseudomonadati > Pseudomonadota > Gammaproteobacteria > Alteromonadales > Shewanellaceae > Shewanella > Shewanella sp. P1-14-1. The sequence goes on from NZ_LKTL01000002.1 coordinate 2,033, forward strand.
CTCATAACCACCAAGGAAATCTAGTCGCACAAGGCCAGCTCGTCGCCACTGATATCGATCACGGTGAATCCCAATTTATTGTGGATGTTAATCACGCAGCTTACGGTCAATTTTCAATAAATAATAACGGACATTGGCAATACGTTGTTGATAATAATAGCCCTAATATTCAGGCGCTCACCAGCAAAGATACGCTCAAAGATACCATCATCGTCCGAACTGTAGATGGCACAGAAAAATCCATAACAGTTACTATTAATGGCAGTGATGATAAAGCCATTATTGGTGGCGTTGATACTGGCGATGTCACCGAGGGAACTGCTGGACAAGATATGTCGCCAGACTATGCTCAGCCAGGCATGAGCCTTCTCGGACGCAGTCCGCTTTATGTCAGTGGTGCACTGACCATTACCGATCTTGATGCAGGTGAAGCAACCTTTGACTCTCGCGGCCTAGGATTTAATTATACCGGTAAATACGGTGACTTAATGCTGCGAGAAGATGGAACATGGTCATATTATGCAGATGCTGGCAACATCCGAATTAAAGGTGGACATACGACTAATAGAGGCACAGCAATTGATCAACTTGGTAAAGGAGAAGCACTCACCGACACTGTAACCATCTATTCAAAAGATGGTACAGCTCACGACATAGTGATCACCATTCATGGCAGTAATGATCGTCCTTACTGTTCATCAGAGGTGACTCTCAATGCTGGCACTGAAGACACTCGCCAAACCATCACTGCAGCGCAACTCCTGTCCAATACAATCGATGTCGATAATAATGACGCAGGACTACTGACCATTGAGAATCTGCATGCAGATCATGGCTCAATTAAACACAATAAAGACGGTAGCTTTTCATTCACACCAGAAAAAGACTATAACGGCCAAGTTCATTTCACCTATGACGTAAAAGATGGACATGGCGGCGTTACGCATACAAGCGCATCGACCACGCTTTCTGCGGTTAATGATAATCCAGACGTAACACCCATTACAGATACCCTCACTGAAGACACGGATAAGCAGTACCAAGTTAATCTACTCGGCAGTGCCACCGATGTTGATGGCGATGCGTTATCGATTAGCCAGATACTGGCTTCATTTGAAGGCAGTAGCGGAGCACTACCGCAAGGTGTAACTGTAGCCAACGATGGCCATTCGCTTATCATTGATAGTCATGCCCAAGTATTTCAGCACCTCGGCGTTGGTGAGAAGGCCGATATCGTGGTGCATTACATGATTGACGATAATCATGGTGGACAAACGCCCGCTGTCGCAACCATCACTATGGTCGGCGCAGATGATAAAGCCACGCTTGCAGCTAACGTTATTCAAATGACTGAAACACAAGCGCTTGATAGCGCGCAACACGGCTATGGTGGCAAGTTACAGTTAGTGGACCCAGATACTGGTGACAACACCCAGTTTGCATTTAGTGGGCAATATATAGGACAAGGGTATGCCCCAGGTAATCTAACTGTTTGGCCTGATGGTTCATACCAATTTAGATTAGAAGGCGCATTAAATCGTCACGCTGATGACCTTGTTGCGAGTTTACATGCTGGTGAGTCGAAACAATTTCCTTATGAGATAAAAACCAGTGACGGTCAAACACTGACCATTATGGTCAAAGTGACCGGTGAAGATAATAATGCGCAAATCCATGTGTCGATGCCGAATATGTTACCTGCCTCGCAACATATAACGGAAGAAAATTTTGTACCTGCTAGTGTGACCAATCTCTATGCTGGCGGGCGTTTGCAAGTTGTAGACCCAGACCACGACCAATCTTATCTGCAAGCTGAAACTATCAATACTGCACACAACGGCCAGTTCAAAATCAGTGCTGATGGAGGCTGGAACTACACCATTGATAATTCCATCGATGAAGTACAAAAGCTAGGCGCAGGGGAATCGTTCACAGAGACCCACACAGTCCATTCTCTCGATGGCACCGCCAGTCAATTACTTACCGTCACAGTTCACGGTACCAACGATGCACCAGTGGTTTCTGCTGCCGTTAAACTTGCCCCCGGCATTGAAGATACAGATATTCAATTAAATAAGTCTGAACTACTGGCTAATACGACAGATGTTGATCATAACGATATCGGTCAATTGGATGTTGCCAATTTAGTGGCTGATCATGGAACGGTTATCGATAATAAAGATGGAACATTCAGCTTCGTGCCGGAAAAAGACTATAACGGTGCCGTGCAATTTAACTATGACATCAAAGATGCCCATGGTGGTGTCACCCATACTCAGGCTGGGCTGACCTTAACAGCCTCACAAGATGCCGCAACATTTAGCGGTGATAGCACTGGCGATGTGCATGAAGGGCATAGTTTTACTGCTGCCGATGGAACAGTCACTAATGGTTCAGTGGGGGATCGCTCGCCCGATCATCAACATGGCAATATTGGTAAGCTTTGGAATGATCAGATCCATACCGACGGTCACCTAAATATCAACGATGCAGATAGCGGCGAAGCCCACGCTCAAACTGGCATTTACCATGGTAATTATGGCCAGATAATATTACAAACCAATGGCGATTGGAGCTATTACGCATCAATAGGGCAAGATTCAACGGGCAGAACAATTGATAAACTCGGTCAAGGGCAAAGCTTAACCGATACTGTCACAATAAAGTCAGCAGACGGCACAACTCATGACATTGTAGTAACTATTCATGGCGATAATGACCGTCCTTACTGCTCCTCTGCGGTAACACTTCACTCATGGACAGAAGATAACAAAATCACTCTAACCGCTACAGATTTACTGGCTAACACTATTGATGTCGATACCAATGATGCAGGCAAACTTAGCATTGAAAACCTGCAGGCTGATCATGGGGTTATAGCAATCAATGCCGATGGCGATTTTGTATTTACACCAGAGCAAGATTACAACGGCCAAGTGCAGTTTACTTATGACGTTAAAGATGGTCACGGCGGCATCACTCATACAGGTGCTACAACAACCCTCGCAGCAGTCGGCGATGCCGCCACATTCAGCGGCACTGACAGCGGCGCGATTAAAGAAGATCGACATGTGCAAGGAGATGCAGACCAGAGTGTGGCTGTGTCTGGAGTACTCAATGTCAAAGACCCTGATGCTAATGAGAGCGAGTTTGTTGCAAGCAGAAATGTACATGCAGTCAGCGATCCTTTGCATGGCCATTTAAGTATCGGCCGCGCGGGCGATTGGACCTACTCGGTGCCTAATGCCAACTTAAATCATCTTGCTGAAGGTGAAACAGTGCAAGTCACTTACCAAGTGCACTCAAGAGGTGGCGATACCCATAATATTACCGTTGATGTGGTCGGCACTAACGATGCTCCCTCCATAAATGTTCACACACTTGTTCACGGCAGTGAAGATATCAGCTATCAAATGCAAGCTAGCCAGTTTGGTTTCACTGATGTAGATAACAAAGATGCGCTACATTCAGTTTCCATAACGGACTTACCCGACCCGTTGCAGGGTAAATTTATGCTGGATGGCCAAGCGATTAGCGCCAATCAGGTGATTGCGGCAGGCGATATAAGCAAACTACAGTTTGTGCCAACACATAACTTTAATGGTGATGTGAATTTCTCTTACACCGTTAACGACGGCCATGCAGATTCAACCAAAGCAACAAACACTTTGCATATTAGCCCTGTCAATGATGCAGCCACTATTGATGGACAGACACAATCAAGCACTAGCGCTTCAATTACTGAAGATTCGGCTACCAGCGTGATATCAGGTCAGTTGACCTTGGTTGATCCCGATGCAGGCGAAGATAAATTTGCCAGTAATACTCAAATATCCGGTCAATATGGTCAGCTCACAGTCGATCAAGATGGCAGTTGGCATTATGCGCTTAATAACGCCTCGCCCCTGGTTAATATGTTGAACGCTGGGCAGCAATTAACAGACACTATAACGGTGACTTCACCCGATGGCACTGCTAGCCAAACCATAGCAATTACCATACATGGGCACAGCGATACCCCTAGTTTGCAACTGCAAGAAGCAGGAGCGACACAAGGCCTAGATCTCTTCGCTGGTATTCAAGGTAACGGCATTATTCAGCTGCAATATTCTACCGATGGCGTCACTTTTAGCAGCCAAGTTCCTGCTGGATTTAGCCTTGCCGCAGATGGGCATACTCTGGAGGTTGATCCTGCTAATGCAGCATATGATCACCTCGCCAATGGTGCTCAACACAAGATTTGGGTCAACTATCAACTGCAAGAAGGTGCTGGTAGTTCTGCTCACCAGTCAAGCCAGCAAGCTGAAGTAGTTATAGTCGGAACCAGCGATAAACCCATAATTCATGGCTTTAATGCCAATTCAGCGCAGTTTAGTGGACCCGTAACGGGTAACTTACTGCAAGGTGCTACCGACGTGGATGACGGTGCGCAGTTAGTATTACAAGATCTGCAGTTTAAAGATCCAACGACCCATCAATATGTGACCGTTCATGTAGGAAAAGGGGAAGATATCAAAGGTGTTGGTCATATTTCTATAGCCAGTAATGGTGACTATACCTTTACACCCGATCCAAACTTCAGTGGCGACGCGCCGGGGTTTATCTATCGTGTTGTTGATACCCATGGCGACTATCAAGACAATAGTCAAAATATGCTAGATATCCATATCAATGCCAACCACCAGCCAAGGGTGCAAACATTCACAGCCAGCACAGCAGAAGATACTGACTTTCAATTTACTGCGGCAAGTTTTGGCTATCAAGATAGCGATAGTGATGCATTTGATCATTTAAGCATTAATCAGCTCCCCGATCCGGCTACTGGCTCATTATGGTTAAATGGTCATGCTGTAACACAAGGGCAAGCCATTAGCGCTAATGATATTGATACGCTAATTTTCAAGCCAGCGGCAAACTTCAATGGCGATGCGCATTTTAGCTACGTTGCCAGCGACGGCCATCAAGACTCCGCAGCCCATACTGCGGTGCTAACCGTAACTGCCGTTAACGATTTACCAGTGCTCACCATTAATCAAACCAGCCACACTCAAGGGAATTTAGTGGCGACCGACGTCGACAAAGGTGATGTGCTTAGCTTCTCAGCGCCGCTGGTAACCGGACAGTTCGGTAGCCTGTCTATTGACCCCGACAGCGGCGCATACATCTATACCCAAAACAACTCTGTCGCACAGATGAACTACAACCCTGCGACTTCAACCTATAGCGGTGTTGATGTTTTTGAAGTTCAAGTGAGTGATCACCATGGTGGCGTTGCGAGCAAATTTATCAGCTTTAGTGCCGAGGCCACTGTAAGTAGTACTACAGCTGGTACCCTTATCATCAGTAGTAGTGTTCCTAATCAGCCTTTAGTCAGTAACACAATACCAGCAGGGAATATTGTGGTTACACCACCAGCAAATCACGTTAGTATCGATCTCAGCTCCACTAGCGACTCTGGTAGTAGCAATCATGATGACTTAACCAATGACACCACACCAACCATCACTGGTCATACTGATATTCCGTTCTCAAAGGTCACTATTTACGACGGAAATACCCCAGTTGGCCATGCGCTCTCTAATGCTAGCGGCGACTTCAACGCAACCTTATCGAGCTTAGCTGAAGGGCTTCACAACCTCTCAGCTAAAGCCCTAGCACCATCATCAATATTACCTGCGGTATCATCAGTACTCGATATTGAAATTGATACTCAAGCCAGCGCAACTATTCAACTTGATCCTATCACTAGCGATAATGTGATTAACGCACAAGAGAGTGGCGCGGATATCAGCGTGACAGGTCAAGTCAGTGGTGATGTGCATCAAGGTGATAGTGTCAGTCTAATCGTCGGGCAACATAGCTATAGTGCAACCGTTGATGCCAGTGGCCACTTTAACGTCAACATCGCAGGCACTGAACTAGCATCGAGTTCATCGATAACAGCGAGTGTTATAACCACTGACAGCGCAGGTAACTCGGCTAGTTCTTCACAAGTGATGCACTATAGCAGCGACACACAAGTCGGTATGCCAACCATTACCTTTGAAAACCCAGGCAGTGACAACGCATACAGTAAAGCCGAAATAGCTCAAGGTCACGCAGGAACAGTGACCGCAACAGTGCACGCTGCAGCTGATGCCCAAGTCGGCGAACACCTGAGTATTAATGGCGTTGACCATGTACTCGATGCCAATAGTTTAGCTCATGGTATCGACCTTGAAGTTGCACCCAGTAGTATTGTCAGAGCGATTATGACCGATGAGCATGGCAACGTTAACTCTGCTCTCAATATTGCTGCAAGCGCTAAGCCTGAACCTATCGTCGTAACAGCCCCGCCAGGCAGCCATCAAATTGGTGCCTCCTTAGGAGTCCCGACCTTAATACCGACACAAACTCCTGTCCCTACGGCTCAGCAAGGCTGGAAAATACTGGTTAATGGTCACTATCAAACTAGCTATACCAGCCAATGGGGAACACTGACCATTAATCCCAAAACGGGACAATTGAACTATCAAGAACATGCTAATACTCATACAGGTCCTCATGGCTCAGCCACCAATGTTGGCGTACACGAGGATAAGTTTGAGGTTGCGCTGCAGGGATCACATCATGATGATGTCATCATGCATGTTCAAGTGAGCATATTAAGCCGTGGACCAGGCCATAGTGGTAAGCTGACATTAGGTTCTGAAGTGCTCGATATGACGGTGACCCCAACCTTTAGTCACCCCGCACCGCCTCCGCCTCCCCTTGCCGCCGATGCTCATGATATTCCCCAAAGTGATGCCATTGCAGAGGTCAGCATAGACTTAAACGCTGTTGTTATTGATGGAACAGATAATAATACTGAGCCAGATGCTTTTAATCAGGATAGCGCTGAACAGTTTGATACTAAACAAGAAAATACTGAGCAGCCCTCAAATGATGTCTCTGCTCACGCTGAACCTGAGCCAGTACTTACATCACAACCACCTGCTACAACGACAATGAGTGCAACAGCAAGTGCCCCCATAGATCATTACTTACAGATGGTTGGATTAAGCCATGATGAGATTAAACCCGATATAGGCATTCCAGACCTAGCGGGGTTGCCAACAATGCATGAGCTTAACACTGCTGATCCACAAGCAGACATGCTTGATACTGTTGAAGTCGATGCATTTGAAAACCCATTAGATGACGAGCATAAAGAACACCCGCAACATGCAGATCATGATGCTGCCAGCGTCATTGATGCGCCAACAGAGCAAAGTGACATTAATCAAGATAACGATGATGACATGCTACACCAAGCGTTAAACGATATGCATAATCAGTTTTAGGTGTGGTAAAACATCTAATACGGTAAACATGGACGTGACTTTAATGTATAAAAGCCTTTAACACCTTGTATTCCTGTCCATTGTGTTAAGGGCATTTATAATTGTATTTTCTTTACAACACCTTGCTATAACTAATCACGCCATAGCCGTGCCAGTCGTCCACATCAGATTTGTACTCTTTGCTGTAAAAGTCAAAGCTCCAGCGCACTGACCAAGTGGGAAAAGCCCAAATGACACCTAGGCTTGCTTGAGCTTGCTGGTTGTTAATTTCAAGCGGCGATTCATAGGGAAGATCACCTTCAATCGTTAAGTCATTAAAGCGGTATCCAGCCTGCATTCTGGCATAGGCCATCCAGCTTCCATATTGATTAGCTGAAGAAGTAAAATCGCCAAAGTGTCCTGCTTGGCTAGATAACTGACCAAATGTTTGGCTTAGCTCATCGCCCCAACGGACAGTTAACCCAAGGCTAGATTGAGAACGAAAGTTACCTGCCATGGTATGGTTAAATACACTCACATCCCATTGGCTATTTTCGAATGCTTGCTGACGAAACAACAATGCCTCCACCTCGTAAGCGACTTGCAACGTCAACTGATTTTCAATCTGGTAATCCCAGCCTTCAGGCGTCGTCGATGAGGTAATTTTATGTACAAAAGATTGCATGTACTCTGCGCCAGATGCAGGGCCAACAACGCCCAAACTCAGCCAGTTTTTTTGTGCAAGGCTTGAACTAAACACACCGGTATAACTTTCTAATTCTAAAAAGCCAGCATAAGGCCTTTCTTCAGGTTGAGGAAAGTCATAAGCGATTTCAGTAGGCGTCCACATACGGCTATAAAGCTTTGCCCCACGGTGAACTTGCTGGCTTTGTTGCGGAAATAATAAAGCTGATTGCCATTGAAAAGCTGTAGAAGCAGAGGAGAAATCTTGCTCAGGTGTTGCATGCCACCCCAGTAAAATACCACTAGAGTAATCACCATCTGAGCCAATAATCACATCATTATCAAAACTAAAATAAATCTGCTCAGCTGAGGCTTGCGAGACTACACAGATTAATGACATGACAGCCAATACTGATAGTGGAACAGGTAATCCCTTTAAGTGATGTTGACTCAAATTAACCTCTTTCAGTTCAGTATGTGAAAAGCACCAGATAATTCAGTTTAACCGAACATCAGCATCACACAACGTCCTTTGAAATAAAGACTTAATTCAAATAATAGTCATTACTTACTCGCTACCAGCAAATTACAATTAGGCACTTTTAATTATCTCATTCGACACCAGTAACTGAACACTAGCAAACCTCTTAAAGTGTATCCCAACATTAATCACTAACGCTGGAAAACATCAGTTATCGTTTTTATCAAAAACCATCTAGCTAAAATAAAACCCAATCATCAGACATTCTGATAGGCATTAAAAAAATCTTTTGCTTCTAGTGGTTTAGAGAAAAAATAACCTTGAACTAAATCCACGCCCTGCACTTTCAAATAGCTAATTTGAGACTCAGTTTCCACCCCTTCAGCAATGACGCTCAAGCCCGACTTTTTGGCAAAAGAAATAATTGCATCTAAGGTTTTTTCATTAAAGTTATCTTTTACACCAATGGTATCGATAAAAGCTTTATCTATTTTAAGGGTACTGATACCTAGGTTTTGCACATAACTAAAACCGCCATATCCCATTCCGGCATCATCAAGCTTTAAATCAACGTCAATAGCATAAAATTTATCTAGCATAGCGCGGGCTTTAGCTAAGTCTGTAATGGGTTGCCGCTCAGTGATTTCTAGCGAAATCCGATGTTTACCTAGCTTACCAGACTCTTTAAGCGCCTTAATATACAAGTAAAGTTGATCGCTTTCTAAATGCTCAGGAACAATATTAATACTGATAAATAACGGCTTAACTTGTTCACCAGCTTGTTCAATATCGTCAGCCATAACATCAAGCATCGAATAGGTCATATCTACAATTAACCCATCAGATTCTGCAAAGGGAATAAATTGGTTTGGTGGGATCAACTCTCCACTTGATTGACGCCAGCGCATTAATACTTCAACACCAACGATTTCATTTGTTTGCGTATCAATAACAGGCTGATAAAAAGGGATAAACTCTTTATGTTTGATAGCACTTTTTATGTGAGCTCGAGTTGAACCATAAGACTGTTTCCAAGACCAATAGCCAATTGATAACGCCAACGCCACCACAAAACTAACTAACGCACTATACAGCCAATTTAACGATTTATACTGAGCAAAAAAGTCGTCATTGCCAGACAGGCTAAACTTGGCAATGTAATATTCATTTTTATGAACCACTTCTTCTAAAATGACATGGTCACCTTCAAACTGTTCAAAGCCAAACTCCATTACAGGCACTGCTGCTAACGAGTCATAAATGCCATCAATAGTGATGGTGTACTCTAGGCAATCTTCACAATTTACAGGGATAAAATAACGAGGATTCATTGGCACAATGCTCGCCACATACTGCTTTTTACCTGATTCGTATGATAGGAATAACTCGTGCACATCTGAGTCTGGCTGATTCAGTACAGCCAATTTTACATCTGGGCCAATTCGGTGTCTGACTAACTTCTCTACGTGGCGGGGAATAATCTGCGAACGACAAATCACTTTTAATTGATCCATCACAGCTAGCCAACGAATAAATGTGGAGTTAAATACCGACTTAGTCAGCAAGTCTTCATTTTGGCTGTCACAAACATAGGTATCATTAATTGCCGGTAAACTTTTGAGTTCTATTGCAGTATCTTCAATATACATGGTCAATTTTTCAGACAGTATTTGAGCGTCACGCTTAATAAGCATTTCAGCAACTAGCTCATCTAACGCTTTAAAACCAAAAATTAAAACGAAAAAACTCACTATAAATATTGCGCAACATTTCACTCTTTCCATGTGCAATTAGTCCTTTGTAAACGAGCCACGCTTGTCAATTCATCAACAAACCATTTATCAATTTTTACCTAAGCCGAATTCAGCATCATAGCCTTCACAATTGACAGACATCATTTGTTGACTGAATGGATCTTCAAATGTCAGTGACTTGGCGATTAAGCGCAGCGGCTTAGTAAAATCGTCAGCAGATTTGGGTTGTAGCCTTGGGTAATTGGTATCGTTTTCTAATGGCATACCCAATGACATCATGTGCACTCTAAGTTGATGCATTTTTCCCGTTATAGGACTCAGCTCAAACAAGCCTCTTGAACCATTAACAGCGATTAATCTGATTTCAGAATGCGTATTAGCTTCCCCTTCGGTGATTTTCATCAAAAAGCTCGGTGTTGAACGCACCATACGATTTTTCACAGTCCATTTAAGGGGTAAACTTAACTTCCCTTGCTCATGTCGCGTTAAAAGCTCGGGGGTGAGTTTTGCAATTGCTTGGTACTGTTTATTAATTTTTCCATCAGTAAACAGAGCATGGTAAGCATGTCGAGATTCTGGATTGACAGTCATTAATATTACCCCAGCTGTTGGCCTATCAAGCCGATGAGCAGGAGAAATCGTATCAATACCCGTTGCAATTCTTAAGCGATGGATTAGACACTCATTGACAAAATTACCGCTGGGCGTGACAGGCAAAAAATGAGGCTTAAAGACTAAAATACAGTGCTCATCTTGATGCAATATCTGCTGCTGAAACGGTATTTTTGTTTCGCTCTCAACCTCGCGGTAGTAATACACTCGAGTCGCTGGGCGGTACTTTGTTGTTTGCGTTACAGGTTCGCCATCTGCCCAGTGAACCTTTCCTTCAACAACACGTTTTATCCACACTGATTCTGGAATTTGCTTAAAATGAGAAACTAAAAAAGCCAGCACAGTTTCCGGCGTTGTTTGAGATTGCGGTAAAACAATATATGAAGGTTGTGCGGCTTTGGCAGCATGTTCAGCAGACATGTAAAATACTATATAGCTACATTTTGATACAGTATACCCAACAAAGCCTTATCAGCTAAAGAAAAAACATGTTTTAGCTTATCCGCATTACACATCCACATGAGATTTTAATAATTGCAGTACAAAATCCATGGTCTTATGACAATCTGGCTGCTCAACTAACAGCAGCTTATCTTTATTGTACATAGGTAAGACTTCTAACCAACGCTGACTGACCCATGCAGCATCTTCAAGATGAGTTTGACTGTATAACTCCAGTAAATCTGGATTCACTTCATAAAATTGCTCAAGTGCAGCACTGATGATTTCGAACTCTTCAGCAATGGGTTCATGCTGCCAATTTTGACAAGGTAAGGTTCTAGCTATCCAACTTTGATCGCGTAATTGCGCGCCAGAAAGCACTTTTACTCGTTGACGTCCCTCGACAACAATACTGAGAGAATTGTCTTCAAGTTGATGAAAATCGATGATTTCACATTCGGTTGCAGTTTCGTAGCATGGAGGAAAACTGTTGCTCTTTGACGCAGCTAGCGCTAATCGATAATGGCCTTTGAGCACATTGGCCACCATCAATAATTGATTAGGTGTGACCATCCGTAGCTCTTGACGACCACCAGGCAGAAGCACAGTATCTTGGATGAGTAACGCCATTTCTATCGTTTGCATTGCAACCTCCAAACTACAGCGTTTCACCAATTCCCTATAAGGCTATTTAAGCCACAGAATGCTGCAGATTCGATAGCTTTCTGCTATCAAGGACCAATAAAAATCAACAAGTTGTCATTCATATCGTGATAATAAAGTGTAGCAGGCAAAATGGAGTTTTCCAGCCAGCTAAGTGGTTATCACACTTTATGATTAGTTGTAATACCGCCTTGTATTGCTTGAGGTTACTGTTTAAATACTACCATCAAGGCAATCGCAAAACTCATCACAAGACTCACAACTTGGTTAATAATTAGACAGGAGATTTTACGAAATAGTTTCATTAGATGATCACAATTTAATGATCGGGATCGTAATGGACAGTTTAACAAGTTAACACGCACTAAAGCGGCTCAATCACATCCATTATTGATTGCTTATCTACAATTGAGGCAAAGATCTCTCCCAGCTGCTCACTGCGTTTCAATGCTTCACGCCAATAGGCAATTCGCCTATCACTGCTTAGCTGCTTAAAATCTTCACGGTCTGGGATCTTTGAATAAGGTAGCGACGAGATAAACTCCTGAGAAGGCGTTAATACCAACGCATTGTGATAATGCTGACGTGCTCTTCGCCATTTAAGGGATTTATCGAACCACCCAGGACTCATATGAGGATAAAAATGTGGGTATAAACTTAATCCTTCCGGCTCATTGGTTGGCATATCAAAATGATAGTCGGTAATGCCACCATCATAATATGCTCCATCTGACACACCATTAATTTTATTCACTGGTGCTAATAGCATAGGTATAGAGCCTGTTGCTAACAGTACTTGATTAATATTATTGCGTGTCAGCTGCGCATGCTCGGTAGGGAGATCTGACAACTGAGAAAAAGGCGATTTTACCTGCTGATGGCTGAAAACCACCCGTTCAAAATGCCAACCTAAACTGCGACGGCTCACTGTATTACTTAGCGCTGTCGCCGCCAAACCTAATGCTAACTTCCCCTTTGAACGACTGGCATTTAAGTGCTTGGCTTTACACACCACAAAGTGACTTTGAATCATTCTATTATTAACAATATCAAGGGCACCATGTTCCCCCAAAATACCACCAATAATACGTTCAACTTGCTCGGTCACTTCTTGTCGGCTAGGAACATGATCATATCGCTGACCAATGTAATGATCTTCGAGGCGTGCATAGGCTGCTAATGGATCTTGCTGTGCTAAACAAGCCAGCCGCCAAGCCCCAGAGGAAGCTCCCATGGTATAAAGTGGCGCTTGTCTATTAGCAAAAAACTCACCGAATAAATATTTATCAAGCCCAGCAACCCCAATCCATTTGGGGCCACCTGATGCAGCAAATAGCTGGCTAAACATAGATGCAGACAAACCATTTTGTTCAATTTGTTGGTAAGCTGTTTTACCGGCGAGTAATCGTAATGCAGTCACGTAGCGTCCTATGAATCAATCCATTTTCCATCGGTTTTTAAGGATGAAACCCATGCAGAGTTTCACGCTCCATTGCATCTTAACTAAGTTTGTCAGCAGGTTAAACCACCTCATGGTTGAATTTATTTCCGTAACCCTACTGGTTGTAGATAAATCATAGCGCCGACAAAATGAATGAGCGATAATCATGACTCATTCATTTTCAGAGAGTTCACTATGGTTGTCGACAGCCTTGCTCATCACTCGCTATATCACGGCTTAAGTCCAAGATTAGCAAAAGCCTTAACCCATTTAGCAGAAACAGACTTTACTCAAGTTGAAGTCGGCACATACCCGCTTGATGGAAAAGATATTTTTGTGATTGTTAACGACTACCATACTCAACCGAAAGAAACAGAACCTTTTGAAGTTCATCAACAATATATTGATGTGCAGTTTGTTGTGAGTGGTGAAGAAGAGTTTGGCTATTTGCCCCTTGCCAATCAAACACCGTTGGCGCCTTACCATCAAGAGCATGACTTTACTGAATTTGATTATGAATCAAATAAAGAAGATGCCGCTTTCATTCCCTTAAAAGCTGGCATGTTTGCCTTATTCTTTCCTGGTGATATTCATATGCCAGGCACTCTGGACACAGAAGTACCAGTAAGAAAAGTCGTCATTAAAGTTAAAATATAAACGGACTTTCTCAAACAAAAAGGCCACATCATCGTGGCCTTATATGTTTAAGGGTAAATCATTCTGATTACGACACTCACGCCCTTCACTATGCGTGCTTACCTTTTATCCCTGCATTTGCTCTAATTCTCGACCTTTTGTTTCGTATACATACTTCGCAACAAACACAATCGATAGCACAGCACAAATACAGTAGAAACCATAAGCGCCCACTAAGCCCACTGATGCCAGCATAATCGGGAAGGTCATCGTAATAGCAAAGTTAGTGCCCCACTGCGCAAGCCCAGCAACCGCAAGACCCGAGCCTCGAATTTGATTTGGGAACATTTCCCCTAACATCACCCACATTACAGGGCCCCAAGACAAGTTGAAAAAGAACACGTAACCATTTGCGGCAATTAACGCCAATGTGCCTAATTCACCGAGGTCCAAATCGCCATTGATATCGACCTGTGCCGATGCGAAAGCAAAGACCATCAAGGCTAAAGTCACAGCCATTCCAATAGAACCAGTCATTAAAAATGGTTTACGACCCACTTTATCGATCAAACTTATCGTTATCACGCAGGCTGCAATACTGACCGCACCGCTAATAATATTAATCAACAACGCATCAGATTCCGAAAAACCAACCGCTTGCCACAACACAGCGCCATAATAAAACACCACATTAATGCCCACTAACTGTTGAAAAGTGGCTAATCCAATCCCTACCCAAACAATACTTCGCACTTTGCCAGAATGCTTATCAATAAGGTCTGCCAGTTTAGGTTGATGATCAGAGTCTAAAGACTGTTGAATCTCCATGAATTTGGTTTTAGCGACAGTGCTACCGTATAGCTTAGTTAAGACCGTCATCGCTTGCTCTTTACGTCCAACTGTCACTAAAAAACGTGGGCTTTCAGGAATAAAAAATAATGCCACAAAAAACACACCTGCTGGCACCAACTCTATCCAAAACATCCATCGCCACGCATCATATCCCAGCCAAAAACTGTCCGTCGACGAACCAGCGGTTTGTGCTAAAAAGTAATTACTAACAAACGCAGCAAATAACCCTGTGATGATTGCAATTTGTTGCACAGTCGCCAGTGCCCCACGATAACGTGCAGGGGCAACTTCAGCAATATATGCAGGTGTCATAACCGAGGCTGCGCCAACAGCTAAACCACCCAAGATACGGTAGACAATAAATGCCATTGAGCTGTCAGCAATACCTGATCCCCAAGCGCTCACAATAAATAAGATTGCTGCTGTAACCAGTGTGGCTCGTCGTCCATATTTATCCGCTAAACGCGCGGCAAAAAATGCCCCTACCGCACAGCCCAATAGCATTGACGCCACATTAAAGCCTGTTCCCATACTGTCTGAGTCAAACGCCGACCTTAACCCATCAACAGTGCCATTAATCACGCCACTATCAAATCCAAACAGGAAACCACCTATGGTAGCCACACAACTGACTAGAATCACAAACAGGGTATTTTCTTCTTGTTGTTCTGCTGTTTTCAATGACTTTCTCCCTCTCGCATAACGCCATGTCTTTCTGATTTTTATCACCTTACTAGAAAATACTGTTATCGGTAACATTTAGAAATAAGAATGTCTTTTTGTACCAGCAGACAATATCAGCGTGGATTTTTCAGCAAATAAAAATGTGATCTTGATCAATAATCACAAACTGCTAATATAACCTCATGAAATTAGTTATAACCAAAAGCTATATAACAACTAATCAACAGATGAGCCGCTACCCATGAAAAATCATTCGCCGCTAAGCCAGATCTACCTTGATGCCAATGCAACTACCCCTGTATTACCCCAAGCTGCTGAAGCCGCTTTAAATAGCATGAGAGTGTTATTTGGTAATCCAAGCAGTAGCCATATCACTGGCTTAAAAGCCAAAGATGTCATGGAAACAACGCGCAACAACGCTAAAAAAGTTATCGGTGCAGACGACGGCAAAGTCATCTTTACTAGTGGTGCAACAGAAGGGATTCAAACAGCAATTATTTCAGCGTTAGTGGAAGCCAAAAAACGACTCAATATTGATAAGCAGGATGAGCCAAGCAAAAAGTACAGTTTATTGTATGGCGCAACCGAGCATAAAGCCGTGCCAGAATCCTTAAAACACTGGAATGAAATATTAGGTATTAATGCAGAATTAAAAGCCATTCCAGTTGATCGTTTAGGTCATTTGGACTGCCAATTTATTGCAGCTGAAGCGCCCAATGCACTCATGATATGCACGATGGCAGTCAATAATGAAACCGGAGTCTATCAGGACTTAGGCAAACTTGAGCAGATCATACGCACTGCAAATAACGATATTTTCTGGATGGTGGATTGCGTACAAGCCTTAGGTAAGACCCCATTAAAGCTTGCCCAAACGACAATCGATTACGCCCCATTTAGTGGGCATAAACTCTATGCACCTAAAGGCATTGGTTTTGTTTATATTCGTCAATCGGCGCCCTTTACATCGATTATTGCCGGAGGTGGCCAAGAAAGCGGCCTTCGTTCAGGCACCGAGAACCTACCAGGCATGGCTGCTATTAATGTCATCTTTGAGATGCTATTGAATCAGCAGCACAGTGAATTTGCCGATATCAATACATTAAGAGGGTACCAAACACAATTAATAGATACGCTTAAAAGCGCCTTCCCTGAGGTTGTGTTTAATCACAGTATTGAAAACAGTGTCCCAACCACAATTAATTTTGCTATTGCTGGATTTAGCAGCAAAGAGATCATGGACTTATTTGACGCCGCCAATATCCGCGTAAGCTCTGGCTCAGCTTGCTCATCTAAAGTCACTCGCAGCTTTGTTCTTGATGCGATGGGGTTACCAGCTTGGCAAAGTGAGTCGGCTATTCGAATGTCATTTGGCCCTGCAATGACACAAGAACAAGTGAATGCAGCTTGCTCACGTATCCAATCAGCAGCAAAAGCACTTACCCACAGCTGCATGATATTAGACACTGGTGAGATTGATGAAAAGCAGCCAGTTAACGGCTTAGTTCAGCTTCGTTCAGGCTCAAATTGCACTTGGGTTTATGCCGATCAGCAGAGTAAACAAGCCTTTATCATCGATCCTCTGCCAGAGCTTAACGATCGTTTAGATACCCTATTACAATGCCAACAGTTAGAATTGGTCGCCATCATCGACACCCACGGTCATGCAGACCACCAATCAGGGCGTACTTTTCTTGCTGACAAACACTTACCCACTCAGCAAACAAACCTGCTAGGCTGGCCGCAAGATTGCCAGACACATAGCTCCCCAAATAGTCCAAAACATAGCCCCAAACATAGCCCAAAACATAGCCCAAAAGACACGAATTCAGTTGATGATGTCCAATTACAATACATAAAAATTGGTCAGCAATGGCTGGTAAATGTGCCAACGCCAGGCCATACCGCTGACAGTATGTCATTACTACTGTGTCAGCCATTTACCAACATTAATCAAATAAAGCACCAATGCCAGTTCGCATTTTGCGGCGACACGATTTTAATGGGCAGTTTAGGGCGAACTAACTTTGCCTCGAGCAGTGCAAGCGACATGTTTTCAAGCTTAAAACGACTACACAGCTTGATTGGCAGTAATAACTTAATTTGCGCAAGTCATGACTACAACAATGAATTCACCACTCACCTATCTGCAGAATGTGGGCGTAACCCACTATTAAGAAACACTTTAAATGGCCAGTTACATGTCACCGAGTTTGAGCGCCTTAAAGCCGAATTAGATAGCAACTTATGCGATCAAAACGGCAGCGAAATCATGTGCGGAGCACTAACTGACGATCAATTAAATGGGCAATCAATTATTGAATACAACCATCAGAGTTTGAACGCTGCATTACAGCAAGAAAATGTCACTTTAATCGATATTCGTGAACCCCATGAATATGCTCTGCAACATACCGACGACTCTAACGAAAACGTCCCGCTCACTCGCTTAGTGCAATTTATTCAACAGCAGCAAGATCAAAAACAACATAAATGGGTATTGGTATGCCGCAGTGGCAGCCGCTCATTTATCGCGGCACAGGCAATGAAACGCTTAGGATTTGATAATGTCGCTCATTTAAAAGGGGGTTATGCATTAAGCAGTTGATAGCTTTAGTTTAAAACCTAGATATTAAGGGAAACCTGCTTTCCCTTAATGTATATTCACTCAGCGTAGTTACCGTTTAACCCTTTTCAAGCTTGAACACCTATTAACGTCATGTTCAATATCACTCAACATCAAGCAGTGATACCACCCACTTTTGCAAAGGGTCTTCGTTGTACCTTGGGTGCCAAGCTGCGATAACATCAAAACTCTCAGGTGTCTCTGTTAACGGAATTTCAACTAAATCTAAGCTGTTAATGGCTCTAGAAGGCAAAAAAGCGATGGAGTCAGTTGTGTTTAAGTACATTGGTACAATCGAAAAACACGGCGCTGAAATGACCACATTGCGTTTTAAACCAAACTGCGCAAACCAAGTATCAATTGAACCTTTGAAGTTAGGGCGAGAAGGTGAAGCAATAATGGTTGGATAGCTCGCAACCTCTGCCAAAGTAGGCTGAGATTGAGTGATAGCAGCATGCGACGAAGCAACGCAAACATGAGACTCTTTAAATAATCTCACCACTGGGTAGCTATCAGGAATATAATCTGGAAAAGCAATGGCTAAATTCACTTTACCGCTCTCCATCCAATCATGCAGTTTATCAATCTCAAAATCACGCACAATCACTTTAAGATAAGGTGATTCTCGCCTTAACTTCGCAATGAGTTTTGGTAGCACAACTTGTTGAGCATAATCCGTTGCAGCGATAACAAACGTGCCTTTCACAGTGCTTGGCTCAAAACTGGTAGTTGCAATTAATGAATTAAAATCAACAAGAAGTTTATCCACGCCAACTGACAAGGTTTGTGCAAAAGGCGTGGGGACAAAGCCATTCGTTTTACGCACAAACAACCTATCATCGAATACATCTCTAAGCTTTTTTAAGTGCTCACTTACAGCCTGTTGAGTTAAGCCAAGTTGATGTGCCGCCTTTGATGCATTCTCCTCTCGAATCAATGCCTGAAAAACCCGTAACTGCTTTATGTCTAATCGATCTAATTTACTCACACCTAGTTACTCTTCGTTTTCATTCTTTGTCGTAAATTGCGTGTATCAAGCATAAATTATATCGACCAATTTTTCTTGTATCACTTACAAATAATGATTGTTTCTGTTTGTTTTATTAATCAACTAAAGTACTTCCAACAAATTAACTCAATCAATGGTAAGTAAAATGAAAACAGTTATATTAATTGGTGCGCTAGGCAAAATGGGACAAGCAGCTTTAACAGGCTTGGGAAATCATAAAGTGATTACAGCAGGCCGTTCTGGCAATGTTGACCATATTGTTGATATCACTGATGAACAATCAATCAAGAGTTTATATGAAGCAGTCGGCCACTTTGATGCTGTCGTGAATACGGTAGGTTTATGTGAATATGCAAGCTTTACTGATATGACAGAAGCCCAATGGATGACTACTGTTATGAGCAAAATGATGGGACAAATTAACCTTGTTCGCATTGGACAAAAATACATTGCTGATGGTGGTTCATTTACCCTAATTAGTGGGATTTTAAATGTAAAACCTATCCCATATGCGATTGCAGATGCAACAACTAGCGGCGCTATCGACACCTTCGTAAAATGTGTTGCATTTGAGATGCCAAGAAACACGCGCATTAACGTGGTCAACCCTACTGTACTTAAAGAAGCATGGGATGTTTACGGCGAAATGATGCCAGGTTTTGAGCCTGTACCAAGTAAGTTAGTCGGCAAGGCATTTGAGCGCTCAGTTGATGGATTTATTACAGGCGAAGTTATATTTGTCGATGCTTAATTTGCCAAATTAACACTGACTCTAGGGCGCTCATCATTGAGATATAGCTGGTGTTTATTCGCCAGCGACACCTAAACCTTCTATATATCATGCACAACTCTTATCTACGGTCTCAAGATGTTCAATGTTGGCCAATCTCAAGGGCCTAATTACTGATTCATCACTCAATCGAATTCCGTTTAATATCAGCCCAAATACCGTGTTCACCTTCAAATATCTCCCAAGGTGTATACTTCCAGCTTTTTAGTTATTGGTCACTTGGTTATTTCTTGTTAAAATCGCTGCAAATTTATAGGAGCGTTTCAAATGGCAATGTATGTAGTGGGTCACAAGATCCCAGATTCAGATTCAATCTGCGGTGCAATCGCACTAGCTTACTTAAAAAATCAAATCGATGAGCCTGCAATTGCAGCCCGTCTTGGTGAGCTTTCACCTGAAACGGCTTACATCCTTGATAGATTTGGCTTTGAAGCGCCAGAGTTCAAAGAAAGCTATGCAGGTGAAGAAGTTTACATCGTTGATCACTCTGAGCTTACCCAAGCACCAGATGATATCGCCGAAGCGACCATTGTCGGTATTGTTGATCATCACAAATTAGGTGACTTAACCACATCAACACCGCTTGAATGTTGGATCCGCCCAGTGGGCTGTTCAAACACGGTCATCAAGATGATGTATGACTTCTATCAAGTTGAGATTCCAGCCAATATCGCTGGCATCATGATGTGCGCAATTTTAAGCGACACTGTTATCTTTAAATCACCAACTTGCACCACGGCAGACATCCGCTGTGTTGAAGCATTAGCGGAAATCGCGGGTATTGAAGATTACAAAGCTGTGGGCATGGAAATGTTCAAAGTGAAATCAGCAGTCGATGGTACTCCAGCGCGCGACCTTGTTATGCGTGACTTTAAAGACTTCAACATGAACGGTAATCTTGTTGGTATTGGCCAATTAGAAGTCATCGATTTATCAGTATTTGATGATATCAAAGCCGAGTTAGAAGCCGATATTGCTGCACTTAAAGCTGAAGGCAACCGTCATAGCGTATTACTACTGCTAACCGATATCATGAAAGAAGGCTCTGAAATGTTAGTCGTGTCAGATGACACTAGCATTGTTGAAAAAGCTTACGGTAAAACTTTAGCAGACAACAAAGTTTGGTTAGATGGCGTACTAAGCCGTAAAAAGCAAGTTGTACCGCCGTTACAAGATGCATTTGCTTAATTGATATGATGCCTTAAGCAGGTAAAACAAAAAAGCTGAATCCTAGATTCAGCTTTTTTATTGCCTATTTCGCAATGAATTCAATCGCAAACAATACAGTCCACTTTTCTACTTAGGCAATAACAAGTTTATCCAGGCTTCTGAGTCTGCCACCATGAATTTGTAATGTTTATCATTGTTAAGCTCTATTTTAATGGCATCAGCAGTCACGGGTAATACACCGCCACCAGTGCCCCAGCACTTTTCAACTTTATGAATGTCGGCTAAGTCGATTTCGTAAGGGCCCATTTCAAAAATCTTATTCGACGCTTCGAAACACAAACGTGTTGCAGTCAGTGATAGCTGGCCATCACCGCTAAAAGCACCACTTTGCACTGTCGCAAATGTGGATTTGATAATTGTTTCATGACCAAAATCTATCGCGCTCATTTGCCACTCCATATTATTTAGCTATTATCACCACTAAACCAACTTGAATAATTTAATCAGTGCGTTAACGTTATAAGTATAGCTTCCTCCAGCTGAACAGCCATTGAATGAGAAAATAATGAAATATATCCCGTCGTTTAGCTATACAAAATCGCTATTACTGGTAATGATTATCGG
Organism: Shewanella sp. P1-14-1; assembly: GCF_001401775.1. NCBI lineage: Bacteria > Pseudomonadati > Pseudomonadota > Gammaproteobacteria > Alteromonadales > Shewanellaceae > Shewanella > Shewanella sp. P1-14-1. Next base: position 23,801 of record NZ_LKTL01000002.1, read on the forward strand.
ACTAACAGGCTGTATAACGACCCCAACCCCTCAAACTGAAGCTATTGCGATTTTATGGTCTGAACAAGGGGATATGGACGTTTGCGAATTAAAAGGAACCTTAGTGGGATCCCAAGGCCATTGGTATGATTACTTATTTATTTCAAATAAAGATCTCACCCAAGGTGCGCTTAATCAGTTACGAAATGAAGCCATCACAATCGGTGCGAATACTGTTTATCTATATAAGCCAAAAGCATTTGCCACATCAGTGACTTTTGTAGCAAATGCTTATGACTGTCCTAATTAGTTTTCGTTAACAAATACAGACCTTACTAAGCCCTAATTTAGCCGCTATGGTTAAGCGTCATATTTACAGCGCCATGCAGTTAGCATAGTAAGTCACTGTCGCAGGCCAATCAGAGAACACACCAATCACACCAACGTCTTTGGCTAACACGTCCAGCAGCTCAAATGCATCGCCTTCATTATCAATCGCATCCGTGATTGACTGATAATACCAACCACCAGCACCGTCCGATAACACGCCTGAACGCTCAAGTGTCCAAGTGATGATATCTAATCCAGCAGCTTTAGCGGCTAATGCATAGGCAGATGGCACAATTTGATTGTCCACATCGACAGTGACGAGTACCCATAATGGCGGCGCAATGATTTTCACTCCATCATTAGCAAGCTCGTCCATTGTTGGTGACCAAGTCATGCTGTTTTGAGGATCAAAATCTGCAAGGTCATAGCGATCATCAAGATATACTGCTTGATCGGCAAAATCTGGCGTATTCGCAATCCAATATTTCACATCTTCAAGGTTAAATGATTGCGGATACACTAATGCAGGGCTAACTCCAGCGGCAACGTACTCATCGAGCATTTTTTGAGCATAATCTTGCTGACTAAAACCATCAAACGGCATGGTTACACTTGCAGATTTAAGTTCAGGCGTCATCTGCACGCCTGCTGTTTTAAATAGCTCAATGCTTTCTGCATGAGTCATTAATGTGCCATGGTACGAGTATAAGTCTGTTCGCCAATTCGCAGTGCCATCCATAAACGCTTCCACTGTTGTTGCTGCTGGATTGGCACCATCCATTTTCCCTTTTAAGGTTTTAAACTCCGCCAAGGTAATGTCACTGGTACAACATTGAGCAGTTGCCATCACACCATTTACCAGATCGGCAGGACTGAAAGGAACGGAGCATTTTGCGGCCAGTTCTGGAATCGCTAAGATATTAGTTGTAGTGGCTAAATCACATTGCGAATGACGACAGACTAACTCTTTATCTTGGGTAAAAGTGACATCGCATTCTACGATACCAGCGCCAGAATCAATTGCCGCTTGATATGACTCTTTAGTATGTTCAGGAAATTGCATCGCAGCGCCGCGATGACCGATAGAAAAATCATGACGATACATGGTTTTATTCGTGCATTGAGCAAGCTGTGTTTTTAAATCGCTGTCTTGCATTTGTCCGACTAGATATGACGGCCTAGGGCCAACGCTGACGACAATAGGTTCCGCTATGACTTGCTGTTCGTCTGTAGCAGACGTATTCGTATCATTATCATCATTACAACCTGTTATAAGTAGCAGGCTTATCAACAAACTTGTTAGCACATGCAAGTGCATCCCTTCCTTAATCATTTTTAGCTCCATCTTCTGACAACTTAATATCGATATGAATGAAAAACTCAGTCGATGACTGAATCAACAATCGCTTAAGCTAAAGACGAAGTGTGACCATAAAATCAATGAAATATGACAATATTAGTTTTTATCAATATAAACATTTTTGTTTAAGGTGACGTTTTAGACTAACTGTAATAATGTATTAGCTTAAAAATAATACTGCTGCTCCATTTCATTTGTAGGAAGAGAAATGATTACTCACGAACCTAACCCACTCTACGTTGCTGCACCAGAGCGCTATAGCAAGATGACATACTCAGCTTGTGGTCGTAGCGGTATCCGCTTGCCACAATTGTCGTTAGGGTTATGGCAAAACTTCGGCGCTAATGACTCACAAAGTAACGCCCGTCATATGCTTAATACTGCATTTGATCATGGTATAACTCACTTTGATCTTGCCAATAACTATGGCCCTCATTATGGTGCTGCCGAGTCATGTTTTGGCAGCGTTTACCAACAAGATTTTAAGCATTATCGTGATGAATTATTAATATCGAGTAAAGCAGGATATGACATGTGGCCAGGGCCATATGGTGTAGGAGGATCTCGTAAGTATTTAATTTCCAGCTGTGATCAAAGCCTTAAACGCACAGGGTTAGATTACTTTGACATTTTTTATCACCACTGTATGGATCCTGACACCCCCTTAGAAGAAACCATGCAAGCGCTTGACTATATCGTCCGTTCAGGGCGTGCTTTGTATGTGGGAATATCTAACTACCAACCCCAACAAACTCAACAAGCAATTGAGATATTAAGGCAACTTGGCACGCCATTATTAATCCACCAGCCTCGATATAACCTGTTTGATCGTTGGATTGAAAATGGTCTGACTGACGTACTTAAAAATGAAGGTGTCGGTTCAATCGTATTCTCACCATTAGCTCAGGGCGTATTAACCAATAAGTATTTAAATGGAATCCCTAAGAACTCAAGAGCAGCACTTGAGCATCAAGTTTACTTAGCAGATAAAGACCTTACACCGGCTAAATTATCCAAAGTATCGGCATTAAATACATTGGCAGAAAATCGTCAGCAATCGTTAGCACAAATGGCCATAGCTTGGACCTTACATAATGATGCGGTAACAAGCTGTCTTATTGGCGCGAGTCGTTCAGCGCAAATTGTTGACTCGGTAAATGCACTCAACAACCTCCATTTTACCCCACAAGAAATCACCACCATCAACCACATCCTAAAGGAATAGGAATCACTATGTATCAGTTTATATCGCAAGCGACACTCAGCAAATTTGGAGTTAATGCCTTAAAAATGACAACGCTAATAGCTACGGTTTCGCTGGCATTAATTAACCCCGTTGCGGCTGAGATAGATCCAAGCCAGCTAGATGATATTAAAGCGATTAAAATTAATAATACGCAAGTTATCACTGCCGGATTACCTAAGGCTGAGGAATTTAAAACCTTGCAACAAGCGGGAGTGGAAGTTGTCATCAATTTAATCCCTAAGAATAATCCCAATTATTTAGCGCAAGAATCTCAATTGGTCACAGATCTAGGAATGAAGTACGAAAATATTGAAGTAGACTGGCAACAGCCCACCATCGAGGATGTTGAGCAATTCTTTATGGTGATGGACAGCCATAACGATAAATCTATTTTAGTGCACTGTGCGGCAAATTACCGCGCATCAGCATTCTATTACTTGTATCTTGCCACACAAGGTATCGATGTATCAGGGCAAATGTTAGACGACACCCTGTCTCCATGGGGAGACTTACAACAAAGCTTTGTCAAATACCCTCAGTGGCAACAACTTATTGAAGATGTAAAACACAAGTACAGCCCACAATAACCCGTACTCGAATACAAAGTGGCTAGGTGTTGTATTAACAGCCGTTACAGCCACTTTGTTTTGCATTCAATGACATCGATAATGCTTTACATGAACTGCAACTAAGATGCTTTTTAAAATTTGCTTCAAAAAAATCTGCAGTGCGAGTTTCAAGACAAGTAAATAGCTCATGATTCAGTGGCGTTTTCCATTGATATTGCGCCATTAATCTCGATAAATGCCGATAACAGGTTGTGGATTGATCGGACAGAAACTCAGGTGAAATCAGTTTACTTTCAAATTGTGTCAATGACCCCGTCAAATAAAATGCAATGCCTTGAACCAACTCTTTGGCTTGCAAAGGAGTAGCAACTAACTCGCCATTATCAATCGCCAGTTGAACCGCATCAGCCATCCACTGCCAAAATGAATTAATCCGTTGTTTAAACAATTTAACCTTTTCATCACTGGCCAGCTTCCAAATCATCGCATTGACCGACACAGAGCGTAAGGTAAAAAAGCTGCGGCTTCTTTTAATGGTCTCGAAGGTAAATAATATCGGCATGAGCAATCTTTCTTGCGCCGTCAGTTCTGGGTTCTTCTGTACAAATAATGGCATATAATTGGATGTTGCACTGCGTAAAAACAAGCACACCAATACATCTTCTTTGCGCTCAAATAACTTATACAGTGTCCCTGTTGAGCAGCCCACGTCCTTAGCAATTTGTGAAAACTTAAATGACACTATACCTTGAGATTCGATCAATAATTCTGCGACATCTAAAATTTGATCACATCGTAATTGAGTCAAGGTTTCTGAAGGACATTTCATAATAAATACCTAATATTTGAATATCGCAATTATCATCTTTACTACACTTTATAGGTATAAACTCAGTAGATAATCGGGATTCACTTCACGCTGATGGGCCGGTTTTATTAGGCTTTGTGATTCAGTTCATAACTTAACTGACTTTTGATATCTCCCTCTAAAGTTCGCCCGCTAAATAGGGCTGATAAGCCAGCAGCTCATGAACAATGTTCTTGAACCAGTTCACGAATAATATTGCCCCCCCAAAAAAAGCGTGATGCCATTCAAATTTGGCCTAGTTCAATTTGTTTATCTTAATCGCATCTAAATGCGAGGAAAGATAAATGCACAACAGACGTAACTTTTTGAAATTAAGTGCAGGCGCAGCAATCGGCGGCCTGACAGCAGCGATGCCAGCAAGTGCACAGCAACGCCAATGCAATGAAATTAACTGGGATGAGTCAGTAGATGTACTCGTCGTCGGCTCTGGTTTTGCTGGTCTATCAGCAGCGATTAATGCAAAAAGACAACAAGTCGGCAGCGTACTTGTACTCGAAAAAATGCAAGTTATTGGTGGTAACTCAGCCATTAATGGTGGCTGGTTAGCAATTCCTAAAAACCCAATCCAATTAGCACAAGGCATTAACGATGACTCACCAGAAGAGTTAGTCAACGACCAAATCATCTCAGGTCGCGGCATGCAAAACGTTGAAATGCTAAAAGTGATCGCCGATCGTGCTCTTGATTCTTACGATTTATGTATCGAAACGGGCGTTAAATTCCGTGAAGGATTTAATATCCAAGTGGGCGGACATAACAAAGCCCGTGCGATTAGAACCCAGCATGGTACAGGCGGTGATATCACCACTAAGTTGTTTGAGGCAGGTAAAAAAGAAGGCGTTGAATACCGCTTACAACACTACATCGAAGATTTCATTATGGACGGTCAAGAAATTGTAGGCGTTAAGGTAAGAAAAAATTATCGCTTCCCAGATCTCAATACTGGAACAACAATCTATATCAAAGCCAACAAAGCCGTTATTCTCGCGCACGGTGGATTTGCCCAAAACATGAAACTGCGTGAAGCAGTCGATCCTTCACTTGATCCAACACTCGATTGTACTAATGCCCATGGCGCGACAGGCGAAGTCACGTTAACCGCTATGGCCAATGGTGCGCTACCCGTGCATATGAATCTTATTCAAACAGGTCATTGGGGTTCTCCTGATGAGGGTGGTTTCGGCTGGTCAAATGCCCTGTTGTCGATTGGTTGGCATCAAGGCGCAGCAATCAGTGTGCTAAATGGTAAACGCTTTATGGACGAGCGTGCTGACCGTAAAACGTGTTCAGAAGCCATTATGAAAAATCGTTATGCAGACAACAGTCCAGCCTACCCGATTGTATTGTTTAACTACGAAAACTACGCCGAAGATGACCGTGTAGTGCGTTCACTACGCGACAAAATGGCATGGAAACTCGACACACTTGATGACGTTGCTAAGCAATTTAATATTCCTGCAGCGGAATTGAAAAAGACAATAAAAGAATACAACCAGCATGTTACTGACAGAAAAGATCCTTTGTTTAACCGCAAAATGGATACCGCTGAAGTACTGACAGGTCCATTTGTTGTCTCACGAATTTGGCCAAAAGTGCATTACTGCATGGGCGGATTAAAAACAGATTTAGGTGGCCGCGTGATAGATGGCCGCACTATGGAACCTATCAGAAAAATGTATGCCATCGGTGAAGCCACTGGCGGTATTCATGGTGAAGCCCGCTTGAGCTCAACGTCATGTCTTGAGTGCTTAGCGATGGGCATCATCGTTTCTGAAACCATTAAATCTGATCTGTAGGCTGAATCACCATGAAAAAATTATTATTACTCGCTTTTGTATCGTCAGCGTTTTTAGCCACCGCCCACGCGGGAGAGCTTTATACCGTCAAAGGGAAAACTCAAGGCAGAGTGAACCATGAAATGTTGTACCAAGATGGCTGTAATACCTGTCATCAAGGTTCACCAAAAGCGAATACCACAGATGCGGCCTGTGTGGATTGCCACGGCACTGTTGAAACAATTGAAATTGATGAGTCAATTTTGGCAGTACCTGAAGCGCATCCGCATAAATCTTTACATTACAACGAAGGGGCAAGCTGTTTAGCCTGCCATAGCGAGCACACTAAAAAAGCACCGATTTGTGCTGATTGTCATCGCACTTGGTTTGAAGAAATGTAAATAAAAAATATAAAAATTTACGTATATAAAGGGAAATGAGAATGAAAAAAACCGCCAAGTTTATGTTGTCGATGGTGGCCACAGCAGTAGCAATGTCTTCTGTAAATGTCATGGCTGAAGAGCAAGAAGACGGTATTAACATCGGAGGTGCTGTGCGCGTTAATTACGCTTACAGAGACTACGATGAATCAAATAAAGACAAGTTAGGTGAACTTGATTTTGATATGGCTGCAATTAAGTTTGATGGTAAAAAAGGGGATTGGGGCTTAGCCGCTGAATACCGTTTTACATCAGGTAGCAACTACATCAAATACGGTTACGGCTTTTATGATATTGACCCAAATTGGCAACTGCAATTTGGTATCAACAAAGTGCCTTTTGGTAACCCAGAGTTTATCTCTAACAGCTGGTGGTTTGGCCTACCATACTACCTAGGTTTTGAAGACAACCATGATGTGGGTATTAAAGCGTCTTACGACAATAATGGCTGGAATACTGATATCGCGTTCTACAAAAACCCGGTTTATAGCGCAACTGAAAACAAACGTTATTCAGCTTCGTTATTCAGTGGCGAAATTAATGGCACTGAATACCATAACGAAGAAACTAACGGCTTTAACTTCAGACAAACCTATACCGCGGAGTACGAAGGTGGTTCGACAACATTTGGCGGTTCAGCTCAATATGGTCAGATCTATAACAGTGAAACAGGCAACATGGGCGACCGTTATGCTGTAGCACTGCATTTAGACAGCACCTATAAAGGATGGAACCTACAGTTACAAGCCATGCAATACGAGTATGATGCTGCCGATTCGGCTGATGACAATAAAATCGGTATCGCAGTGGTTAGCTGGCAATACGAAATTGCCTCAAAAGGCCAAGCATACAGCGCTAACATAGCTAAAACTTTCGCCACTGACTTTGGTAGCGTGAAGTGTTACAACGACTTCGGTTTAATGACCCCTGACGTTGCTGACGACAGCTATGACAACAGCATGCAAAACGTGACAGGTTGTGCTATCGCAGCTGGAGCCACCTACACTATGGTTGACTTCATCTTAGGTAAAAACATGACCTTCTCAACGGCAAATAATGACCATGTTGGTTTACCAGAAATCGGAGATGACTGGGACAAACGTATCAACATTAACTTTGGTTATTACTTCTAAGTCATGACTTCTGGCCATTAACGCCAGTGTAACGACAATATACTGAGTATCAGCAAAACACTTTCATACTCCCACGTTTTGCTGGTGCTCTTTCTATTAACCAACCGTTTTAAGTGACCACTTGTTGTCATCACTTTTTACTGGGCTCATTTCGTTCCAACACGCTAACTATGAATAAACGGATTATTGTCACACCTTTGTGTGCCTGTTTAGCTTTTTGCGCACCATTTTCAGAGGCAATAGAAGTTGAACTGGGTGGTTTTCTTAAAATGAATGCACGCCATGTTAACGGTGATATTGCGTTCCAAGACAGCTGGACCGGAGGCGGCTCGGTATCTGAACCAACTCAACGCACACAATTTAGCGCCCAAGAAAGTCGCTTAAACCTTGGCGTGTCGTCTAATGATGTTCGTGGCTTTATTGAGATTGACTTTGTAGGCTCATCTCAAGGTAATGCCATTATCTCTAACTCATACAGCCCGAGATTAAGGCATGCTTTTATTGAATACCAAGATGTCGTTGCAGGACAAACTTGGTCGACATTAGTCAATACGTCAGCTTTTGCAGAAACCGCAGATCTTGGTGGCCCACTCGTTGGTCAAGCCATGGTGCGCCAGGCTTTAGTACGTTATACCTTTAATAATTGGCAGTTTGCACTTGAAAACCCTTATACCTATGGCACTAATCCAGGTTCATCGCTTAATGATGAGCCAGACTGGATTGACACTCGCAATGATTATGTACCTGATTTTATTGTGCGTTATAACACGAAAGGCGATTGGGGTAATGTTTCAGCCTCTGGTGTTATTCGCTACTTAGACCCAGATCAGACCCAGCAAGTCAGCACTGGAATGTCAGTTGCAGGCAAACTGCGTACATTCGGCAAAGACGATTTACGTATTCAATTGCACTATGGCAACTTAGGCCGCTATGTGGGTACCGATGCTGCAAAAGACATAATCGAAGGCGAATTAGAAACCACCTTGTCAGCCATGGCAGCTTATCGTCACTTTTGGGATCACAACTGGCGCACTAGCCTGTTTATTGGTCATACCGCTACCGAAGTACAACGCAGCAGACGGACCCATGTGGGCGTGAATTTATTCACTAACCTAACACCCGAACTCAGTGTCGGTGTCGAGGTGGGCCAATATGCCATCAATGACAAAGCTAGGTTAGAAAGCACTGAGCTTGTTGAAAACGGTCAATCGCAATACTTGCAGCTCAGTATGCAATTTTCTTTTCAATAATGATTAAGTCTTGCTGCAATTAACAAAATAATAAAAGCATTAACGTGTGTTTTTATTATTTGTAAACATAAAACCCAATTAAATAGATTATTTGAAGATATTCTCAATTAATAAAAAATCGCGATAGCTGTCACGAATAAAATTGTCACTGAAAAAGGTACGTGATCTATTTCACCTTTAATTTACCTTTTTGTATTTATAGTAAAAACATATTAATAAAAAACGAATTTAACATTCAAATATCACAGTTCTAAATAGGATTAACAATGAAATTAAAGATGATTTTTGGTATTGCTGCGCTAGCATCAACAGCTGCTGTTGCACAAGGTCCTCAATGTAACCATGCACAGCTCCCTTACCAACAAATGACACCAGTCCCATTTGACAGCAGTGTGCATGCACCACAAGACACGATGCCAGTGCAATGTAGTAACCCAGAAATTGAAGCATACATTGCCGATTGGGAAGCGGGTAAAATTGACTTTAATACTATTCAAGCAAATGACAGCATCGCTAAAGATCAACGTTTTTGTAAAACATTGGATGATGAAGGTAACGTACTTGAAGCAAAAAACTGCGACGTAGCGAACTCTCCAGTGGGTTACATCTGGAAAGATCTAGCAGACTCGCCAATGGTTATTGGTATTACTAATGGTGGTAAATCTGATCATGAGCCTCACTTCCACGGACAACCTGAATGTTACTACGTGGTCAACGGCGGCAGTAAAACATTAGCTCAAAATACGTTCCAACCATTAAAGAAAGGACAGTACTTTTATATTCCGGATAATGCCATCCATAACACTCCAATCCTTGATGATGAAGGGCTTGGTGTATTCTACTGGTACCCAAACAATGCTAACTTTAATGGTTTCAAATATTACTGGCGTCGTGATGTGAAAAACCTTCACGCTGCAGAGGAAGCATTTGATCGTGTTGATGAAATTCGTAAGCGCGATCTTAACTTAGGCCCATATGGCACTAACGAAGCATTCTTTAAAAAATAATTAAATCGTCAATATAAAATAGGCCAGCTTATATATCCTAAGTTGGTCTATTATTTATATTTGGCCGTTACATTCTCTTATATAAAACTCGTTCAACAACTTGTCCCCAAAATAATATCTCACAGTCTTAAAACCAAGCGCCTTAAATATAAATTCAACAAGGATTAACTTTACCCCTTGTTATTAAATAAAAGCATTCAGCTCTAAAATTCAAGTCGCTGTAATCACTATTAATAATATACTCACTAGCAATTGGTTATATCAGCTAATCCATTTTTTTAATCAGTAAACTCCCATTGACTCGCCACCACTTTCATCTTGAAGTAGAACCCCTTTAGCGCATTTGCTAGAATCCCTCGATTATTGATGGCAACTGTATCGGCTGCCTGACTTTGCGGCTATGTATAACTCAAAAGCTTACTAAGGGCTAGTGTTATGACTATGCTAGAAAAGCAGCAAAGTTTTATTATTCAAAGGCAGGCTATGACCGTACTTCTAATGACCCCACCCATGACTCAGCTAAATACGCCTTATCCAGCGACGGCCTATTTAACCGGGTTCCTTCGCTCTCAGGGCTATGAAGCGGTGCAACGAGATCCTGCCATTGAGCTGTTTTTAGAAATGATGACCGCCCCTGCGCTGGAAATTATTCGTCAACATGTAGAAGCAAATTTCGAGCATTTTGAAGACGATGAACTCCCACCTGCAGTACATGCATTTTTAGCAGAATTTGAACGTTATCATCAGTGTGTTGAAGCTGCGATCCGTTTTTTACAAGGCAAAGATCCTAGTTTAGCGCTACGGATCAACTCACGACGATTTTTACCTGAAGGCCCAGCTTTTGATGCCATTGCGCAGATGGAAGCCGTTTCTGGCGATGTTCTCCAAGCAGCCTTCGGTAACTTAGGCGTACAAGATAAAGCCAAGTATTTAGCCACGTTATTTATAAATGATCTTTCCAATGTCATTACTCAAGGGGTTGATCCTTACTTTGAAGTCAGCCGCTATGGCGAGCAACTTGCTGCAGCGAATCCAAGCTTTGATAACCTCTACGACACCTTAATGGATGAGCCCACTTTCAGCTCAGAGATTCTAGAACAACTGGTTGAGCATTATCTTGAAGATACTCAGCCAAGTGTGGTTGCATTAACGGTGCCTTTTCCAGGCAATATGCTTGGCGCACTGCGTATTGCGCAAACCTGTAAAGCCATTAACCCTGAGTTACCAGTCGTACTTGGTGGCGGCTTTATTAATACAGAGCTACGTGCTCTGAAAGATCCTCGTGTATTTGAATTTGTAGATTTTATTTGTCTTGATGATGGCGAGCGCCCTTTTCTGACCTTACTTGAATATTTTCAAGGTCAGCGAGAAGTCGACGATTTAGTCCGAACGTATTTTCTCGCAGAAGATGAGCATGGTCATCCGTATGTGCATTTTAACGAAAATACTGCCTTGCACGATATTCCACAAGTCGATGTGGGCGCGCCAATTTATGATGGCCTCCCCTTAGATGAATACTTGTCATTGTGCGAAATGCTTAATCCGATGCACCGAATTTGGAGTGATGGACGTTGGAACAAGTTAACCATTGCCCACGGTTGCTACTGGCGTAAATGTAGTTTTTGCGATGTTAGTCTCGACTACATCGATCGCTACGATACTGCAGGCGCTGATATTTTAGTGGATCGCATCGAACAGTTAATTGAAGAAACAGGCCAAACAGGATTTCACTTTGTTGATGAAGCCCTGCCACCAAAAACCTTATTTGCATTTGCCAAACGCCTTATTGAGCGAAATGTAGTGATCAGTTGGTGGGGTAATATTCGTTTTGAAAGAACCTTTAGCCAAGCTCGCTGCCAATTACTTGCCGACTCTGGTTGTATTGCTGTGAGCGGCGGCTTAGAGGTAGCATCAGACAGACTACTAAAACTCATGAAGAAAGGTGTCAGTGTTGAACGAGTTGCACAAGTCACGAAAGCATTTAGCGATGCAGGCATTATGGTGCACGCCTATCTCATGTATGGCTTTCCTACACAAACCGAACAAGAAACCGTTGATTCGCTCGAAATGGTTCGTCAAATGATGGCTCAAGGTTGTTTTCAATCGGCGTACTGGCATCGTTTTGTCGCAACAGTCCACAGCCCTATAGGTATGAACCCAGACCAATTTGGAATTACATTGGCCGAACGGCCTGAAATTTTGTTTGCCGAAAATGATGTCGAGTTTACAGACCCAACCAATACCGATCATGAAATGCTAGGTGAAGGCTTACGAAAGGCTATTTACAACTACATGCATGGTATTGGTTTTGATCAGCCAATGAGTTTTTGGTTTGATCAACCTGTGGCAAAAACTCAAATGAAAAAAGATTTAATATCAAAGGCTATCAGTAACTTTATTGACAGCAACCAAGCTTAACTGCTGCTAAAGCGCAGTTAATTTACCAAAGCTAACAATAAAAATGGCCACTTTCTTGTTCCAGAAGAAAGTGGCCTCGCGCATTGATAAAAGTAAAAGGATGAAGTAATACCGTTAACAATTGCACTGGTCTTACATTTGTCTTAAATAAACGTGTTCGGCATAACCAATTTAACTTGTTCCAGAAGTCATATTGCACCTCACACTATGTACACAGCTATTGGCATTTAAAGGATGAGTAAAAATGCCAATAGCCCGTACTTGGTTTACCTTGCTAATTACCCATTAATACTCGTAATTAAACTGTAAGGTAAATTCTGTTCCTGGCTCTTTTGCATATACCACCACATCTTGCTGGTCGTACTCTGTTGTTTCACCAAGGATATTCTTCACTTTAAATTTCACTCCAAAACTTTCTGTAGGTAAGAAGCTGTAAGTAAAATCTAAGCTGTGGAAAGGTTGCTCGTAGACATCATCTAATCCACCACGACCACCGTAGGCAATACGCTCTCCAAATACGTTATAAACCAGTGTGGCACTGTGAGATTCATCAGGAGAATCAAAGCTTAATTGCATGTTAGCAACCCACTCTGAATGGCCTGTCATACGGCGCTTATTGTTGGTTGGGTCAATTTCACCATTACCTAGAATTTCAATTTCTGAATCACTTAAGGTCACGTTACCAGCCACAAAGAAGTCTTCCCAGAATCCACCTTCACGACCAATAAAGCCAAGGTCATGTAAGAACTCTGTTTCAATACCGTATATGACACCCGATTCTGCGTTATAAAACTTAAGCTGACGACCCGCTTCTGAAATGCGTTGAATCGCTTCAATCGGCGCATCAACGTCTTTATAGAAACCACCAACACTTAAGTTAGCACCGTCATCTGAGTAGTATTCCCAACGTAAATCTAAGTTGTAGATATCTGAACTTTCTAGCTCTGGGTTACCAAAGAAATCGAATCCAGTCACTGGATCTTGGAATCGAACTGGCGCCACTTCACGTAAATCAGGACGAACTAATGTTTTACTCGCCCCGAGACGCCACTGGCTTTGATCTGATGACTTCCACGTTAACGACATCGACGGGAACCATCCATCTTCTGCTATCGCATAATCTTCAATGTCATAACGACCGCTTTCATCAGAGATTTCGCCATCTGGAGTTAATGGTAGAGTGACACGACGGAAGTCTTCATAACGCACACCCGCAACAAAGCGCCATACATCATCAAAATCAAAATCAAAGTTAACGAAACCAGCATCAATCATTTCTGCTGCTACGTAGTCTTCGGTATCGGTCGATGCGTCTTTTAATTCTAAATCTAATGCATCGTTAGCGATGTTTTCATCTGAGAAAATCTTGTCAAAATCACTCGATAAAATGTCGCCATTAGGATCTGTTGGGCTTAAGCCCACATCGAAACCTAAACGGGTCGCATAGCTTTCACGAGTACGTTCAAAGTATTCGTAACCACCGCTAATTTTAAGGATATTTGCATCACCAAATTCAATCGGCAATGCTAAGTCGATTTTGTAATTTTCAGTATTATCATCAAGACGACTATAGACATACTTTGGCGCATCTTGTGTATTCAAGTTACGACTTGTCATGTTGTTAGCATCGTCAAAAACAACGTTGTAAGTGTAAGACAGCTCGTTAGGTGCATAACGCTTTGAGCTGGCATTGGAATACATCCAATTGGCTTCTAAATCCCACAGGTACTCAAAGAAGTGCGTCCCTTTAATTTGATTACTGATAAGGTTACGCTCTTCATAAGACACATCATAAACCTGCAGTGCGTTAGGCTCTGAAATGGTATCGATGGTTTCTTCGATGGCCACAGACACGTCATCTGAGGTATCACGTAAGTAAGTTGAGAAGGTTTCAATTTTATGGTCGTAGCCAATTTCTAAACCTAAATTCAACATGCCTGACATCTGCACAATTGAGTCAGTTCCCATCACATCTTTAGCGTTTTCGATTTGAACGTTATCAGCATCACCCGCTAGTTCAACTTCGGTTTTGGTGTAATTTTCTGCTTGTTCTTTATAAGACACAGCTGTCATGGCACCAAAAATAATATCGTCAGTGATATCCCAGCGATCACCAATGGCGATGTTTCCGCGTAACCCAGGATCTGTGCCTTCGGTGTATACCGTCATATCACGGTACATATCACTGGCTAAACCACGGTTAATCGCTTGCGCTTCAGGAAAGGTAACGGTGCCATTTGAGCCGGTCACGATATCAATTGGGCTAATGCCGCCATACATATTAGTGACATCATTAATGCTACTTGGCATGGCGCGTGTGCCGTCGTCTTGACCCAACCAATCATCGCCGCCACCGTTATAGGTATATGTGTCATCAGAATCATTAGTGTTGTAACGACCACCGATTGATGCTTTGAAGAAAAAATCAGCTGGAATAGATTTAGTTCGAATATCAACATGTCCACCACCAAAAGCAGCTGGCGTACTTGCGGTACTCGCTTTTTGAACCGACAGTGATTCAATAATCGACGCTGGAAACATATCCAGCGGAACCACGTTACGAGTAGGGTCTGGTGATGGTACAACCGCACCATTTAAAGAAGTACTTGAATAGCGTTCACCTAAACCACGTACATAAATAAACTTGCCATCTTTTAGGGTTAATCCTGTTACACGACGAAGCGCCGCTGCGGCGTCACTGTCACCAGTTCGGGAAATTTGTTCAGATCCCATGATGTCCACAACCGTTGGCTGTTCACGGCGTTCTTCAACAGCAGCTGACGCAGAGGTACGTAAACGACCAGTAACAGCAATAACTTCAATTGGGAAATCTTCACCTGCATCAACTTCAGGTGTTTCTTCCGAGTAAGCAGGCAATGTTGTAAAAAGTGAAGCTGCTGAAATAGCAGTTACAACAGCTAGGCTTAGCTTGTTAGCGATAAAACTCGGCTTGGTTTTCATAGCGTTTTTCAATCCTGTCCACAGTTCAGGTAGCGCCATCTCGATATCGCTTTGACTCTTATGTCTACGATATCTACGATATCAATGGCAGATAAGAAACTTATTAATTCATTGGTCAAACTTTAAAAAGCGCTCAGTAATTGAGTCTTACTGAGCGCTTATGCAACATCAGGGAGGCGCTCCCTGATGTTTAGGGCTTAGCAAGTAACCTCTTTAGTTACTTGATAAATGCCCAACCTTCACGCCAGTCAGTTTGACCGTCGAATGCACCGATGTAGTCAGTTGATTCGAAGAAGCTGTCTTCAGTACTCATATCCAGACCTGTACCTAGCAATACTGTGTCAGTACCTGCTGGCATGCCATCTGTTAATGTTACTGCTTGTGCTGAGTTACCCGTTTGAGCAAGGAACCATGCTTCTGTATCAACAGCATCCGTTGTGGCTGCATTATCAGAGCTGTACTTGAATGGCTCGTTACAATCGATAACTGAGTGAGAAATCATTAATGACCCATCGTTAACATTGTCCACAAGACCTGCATAAGTCCCATCTAGCTCTAGACACTCTCCCGACTCAGTATCAGAGGTTGACCCTTTACGACCTTGAATCAATAAGTTGTGAATTGAAGCTGCCGTTGCAACACGAAGGATAATGCCTTCACCTTTGTCGCCACTGGCATTTTCAATATCGGTACCAGGCAGAATCGTCACGTTAGAAATAGTAGGATTTGAAACCGGCGTATCGTCAGCGCCTTTGTGGCTATCGCCTTCAAAGCCACGGTTAGCTTGACCATCTTCATGAGTGATATACACATATTGTGCTTTACCCTGCCAGCCATTAGTCCAATCTAAGCTGTCATCGAAGTTGTCGGTTAGGTAAACATATTTAAGATTGACCGCACCACCCCAGAACTCGACACCATCATCGCCATTCGCATGAACTTGAATGTGGTCTACTTGCGTGCCACTGCCCACTGCTGCGAACGAGATGCCGTTCATTTCTTGGGTATCATTTACTTTAAAGCCAGCATACTTAACAACCACATAGCTAATTTGACCACTGTTATCTGTGTTGTCGTTACCGCCGTATGGGAAATCGCCAACTTCGAATGAAGCGTCACATGCATTTTTATCAGGACAAGTATTGGTTTCGCCGTTACCCAGTAACACTAAACCACCCCATTGACCACGCTCACCTTCTGCACCTGCAATTACATCTTGCTGTGAAGTCATCACGATTGGGTGTTCTGCACTGCCTTGCGCCATGATTTTTGAGCCACGGCTAATCGCAATGTAGCTGTTATCTGTAGCAAAAATTTGCGTACCAGCTTGAATGGCTAACGTTGCAGAATCAGTGTTATCACCACCTACAACGACCGCGCCACCATCCACTTTGTACATCACGTTTTGACCAGCAAGTAGCGTGGTATTTGAAGTGATATTGCCTTGAATTGAACACACTAAAGTGACGCTAGCATCTTTATAAAGCCCAGCTACCACTTCTTCTGACGTTGTGCCAACAGGACAAGATGTTAATACTGGCAGTTCAGTCGGTGCAGGCGCAGCATCTTCGTGAATTGCTGTCGTCCAACCTGTAGTCCAGTCAGTTGTGCCATCGAAAGCACCAATGTACTGCGCATCAACTAAACGGTCATCCATATTAGCTAAATCTGCAGCGCCACCAGTCAGTGCGACTGATGATGAATTAGGCATATAACCTGATAAATCAGATGCACCAGCTAAGTTACCATCTTGCTCTAGGAACCATTGCTCAACATCAAGTGCTAACTCACGACCTTCATCCGCATCAGGTTTGGCATCTTTAAACGGCTCAACACAATCAATTAAGCTGTGTTGCATGTTTAAGTTACCGGCTTCAGCTGTGGTTACAGTGTTGTCATCGTTAACTTCTAAACATTCACCAGAATCAACATCGCCTTTTACAAGCATGTTGTAAGCATCTACTGCTGTACCTTTACGGAATAAAATACCTTCAGCATCGTCACCGCCACTGTTAGTACCGTTAGCCACTTGAATAGTAAAGTTAGCTAACGCAGGACGAGATTGTGGTTCAGCTTCTGCACTGCTGTTACTGTCAGCTTCAATACCACGGTTAGAGCCATTATCTTCTTGGCGAATATAAACGTGTTGTGCACTACCTTGCCAACCGTTAGTCCAATCTAACGAATCATCAAAGTTTTCAGTTAACACTACGTGTGAAAGCGAAACGTTACCGCCCCAAAATTCAACACCATCATCGTTATTTTTATGAATTTGAATATGGTCAACTGTGGTGCTCGCACCAACTGCAGCAAAACTGATACCATTCATTTCTTGTGTGTCGTTGATTTTAAAGCCACCAAACTCAACACGAACATACTGGATAACACCCGAGTTATCTTCAGTGTCATCGCCACCGTAACTGTGGCTGCCAACTTCAAAAGCGGCATCACAACTTGTTAAATCAGGACAAGAGTTCACCGGTGCGTTACCAAGTAATACTAAACCGCCCCACTGACCCGCTTGGCCTTCTTGACCCAGTGCAGATTCCAATGATGTAAACACGATAGGCGCTTCAGCAGTACCTTCTGCCATAATTTTAGAGTCACGGCTAATCACTAGGTAAGACTCGCTTCCACCTACAATTTTAGTGCCCGCCATGACAGATAGCTCAACTGAATCTGCTTTATCACCACCAGCGATAACTGCGCCATCAAGCATCCAAACAACATCATTGCCTAGGATAATCTTGTCACCGTCTTGCCCACCAACGTTAACCGTTGACGCCCCTGTTGAAGGAGCAAGTGTGCCAGATAATACCCAAACTTCTTTACCGTCGATTGCAGCAATTGTTGCACTCTTCTCAGCAAATCCACCGTAAGCCGCTTCTTGATCTGATACGTCAGGAGTCGTTGGCGTATCTGGAGTTGTTGGCGTTTCAGTGTCTGAACCTGTATCGATATTGATATCACCACCACAACCTGCAAGTAATAAGGTTGCAGAAAGTGCAGCAGATACAGCGTTAAGTTTAAAAATGTTTTTCAGTTCCATTGTCATCTCCGAGGACGGAATTAAGCGTGTTAAGTAATTTGGCTGGTCGACAAATTAACCTGCAAAAATGACAAAAAGACTTCGCCTAAGTGACAACAAGATTTCAGAATAATGAAGGGAATATTAAAATTATTAAAAAACAATAGCTTACACAGATAAACATTTGATATTAATTAGTCACATATTTAACAAATATTTCACCAAGGTCGCCAAAAGTAATTATTTAGGAGGGGGTGAGCAAACTATAATTGGACCAAAAAACCAAAAAACAGCACGCTTTTTTAACTCTATTTACACGAAATATTGAAGCAATATGACAATAAAAAGTCACAGATTAGCAATCAAAATAGGGGAGGATTTACTATCCTAAATAGGTTAATTTAAGTTTTTCTTATGCATCTTAGTCAATGTGTTTTACCATACAAGACATAAGTAAACCCTAATAAACAAGCTGTTAATTCACTTTAAAGGACAAAAGATGGCGATTAACTCAACCTCAGGCTCAATTAAACTCACAAGCACTAAAGGCTTTACGTTAATTGAATTAGTGATTGTTATCATTATTTTAGGGATCCTCGCTGTTATTGCTGCACCTAAATTTATTAACCTTCAAAGTGATGCAAAAATCGCGACCGTACAAGGGGTAAAAGCCGCGATTCAGTCTTCACTTGATTTAGCCTATTCACGCGCAGCTATTGATGGCGTCGAAAAAGATGATCGCAGTTTGATTGATTACAACGGCGAAGTAATAGAGATGAAACTGGGCTACCCAGAAGCCTTTGGTGAAAATGATGGCGGCGGGTTACCGCAAATGCTAGAAATCGGCTCTGAGATAGACTTTTGTTTTGGTAGTGGAAGTTGTACACCAAACGTAGAAGTAGGCTCATCAAATGTGCGCTACGGCTATGATTTAGATGATGAGACAATTAACTGCCATGTACGTTATATTGAACCGACTGGCACTGGTGGCTCAGCAACGACCTACACATTAACGGTCGATATCACTGGCTGTTAACCATCAATGTGCTTATTAGATATAAAAAATAGGTTTAGCCGTTCAAGCTAAACCTATTTTTTGTTAACTCACCCTATTAAACCGTAGCTTTATCTTGCGTTTTCCACTGCACAGCCAATAACCCCAGTACAACCGCCACTCCAATAACGCCTGTGCCAAATGGATTAAACAATACCCAAGGGACAGTGGTGATTGCAACCAAGCGCTCAACCGTTGAAAGCGGACGTAAAAGGTAACCTTCAATTGATATCGCAATCGCGACAATAATGCTGGCAGTTTGAATGATCGCAAAAGTGAATGCCATCAAGCCCGCATCAGGATTCAGTAAATCGGTATAGGCCATCATAATTGGGATAATGAACAAACCGCCTGCCAACTTAAATGCCTCAACGGATGACTTCATCGGATTAGCATTGGCAACCCCAGCGCCTGCAAATGCAGCCAGCGCAATCGGCGGAGTCACATTGGAGGTTTGCGATAACCAGAACACGATTAAGTGAGCCGTTAACAGTGGTAAGCCAAAATCACCTAACATAGGCACAGCCATGACAGCGAGGACAATATAAGCTGCGGTAACCGGTAAGCCCATCCCTAAAACCAGTGCCACAATACTGATAAGTCCCAGCGCGACCAACATATAACCGCCAGAGAAATCCATCACAAATTGGGTAAACTGCAAGCCAATCCCCGTCTGCCCTACCACACCAACAATGATGCCTGCAGCGCCACAAGCAACAGAAATAGGTAACGCTAATAGCGCACCGTTTTTCATGCCTTCGATAAACTTCTTAATCCCAATACGGCTATGTTTTCGCAGTGCAGCAGTCACTAAAATCGCCGCACAACCCGCTACGCCAACCAGTAATGGTGAGTAGGCCATCATCAATAACACGGTGATAATCACCAATGGAATAAGATGATGAGCACCATGTTTCATCACTTCAATCACCGCTTCTGTACGACTCGCCGCTTGAAGGTTTAACTTACATGCCATTAAGTGCACATAAAGTAAGGTGCAAAAGAAGTACAAAATTGCAGGCGCAATAGAGGCCAACATGATGTCGCTATAAGGCACCCCCGTAAACTGCGCCATGACAAAGGCACCTGCGCCCATAATCGGTGGCATAATTTGCCCACCCGTTGAAGCCGATGCTTCAATCCCCGCAGATTGCTCAGGGGTATAGCCCAGTTTTTTCATCATCGGAATCGTCACAGCACCAGTGGTTACTGTGTTTGCAATTGCCGATCCTGAAATAGAGCCAAGCCCAGCAGATGCCAATACTGCAGCTTTGGCTGGGCCGCCACGATACTTACCCGCAATTGAAAAGGCTAAGTCGATAAAGAATTTACCTGCGCCAGTGACTTCTAAAAAAGCACCAAACAATACAAAAATAAACACTGTTGTGGCCGCAATACCCAAGGCAGAGCCAAATACACCATTGGCTGAATATATTTGGAACTGAATCAACTCTTGCAGTGAATAAGCTTTGGTGGCCATTGCACCTGGGAGTAGGTCGCCAAATGCGCTATAGGCTAAAAACATTCCTGCAATCAGCACCATCACCCACCCCACGGTACGCCGACAGCCTTCCAACAATAAAACCAGCAATGCACTGCCCGCCACTAAATCCACAGTACCTAAACCATAAAGCATATGGTCGATATCATTGTAGTCAAAAATGGACATTCTATAGCCAGCAAAGAGGGTGATACCACACAATGCAAGATCGAACACACGCCCCGCTAAATAGCCTTTTTTGCGGCGATTTTTAATCAGCGGATAATGTAAAAAAATCAGAATTAATACCCAGCACAAATGCACTGGTCGAAAATAAGTGGCCGATATGGTGGAGGTAATACCTTGCCAAATTTGAAATGAAGACAATAACACTGCGACAATAAGTGTTGTGTAGCCTATAACTTTAATGGTTTTTTCATAAGGAAGTGTGTTGGCAACATCAGGGTTATGGCCTGTTTGATGCGCATTATCCCCACTCACATATTGCTCGGCTTTTTTGCCTTGTTCTTGGGTCATATTTTTTCCTCTATGCCAAAGATTGCACCTAAGCACAATCAGTGACCTAAATATACAAAGGCAACCTTACGTTGCCTTTGTGTTCTTGCATTCACCTACAGGTGTTTTATCGTGTAGAAAATCCAGCGTTCTACTTAATACTATCTAAATACTTTTGCGCACCAGGGTGCAATGGCACACCTTGCAGGCGGTCAGCATTTTCAGGTGTTGTGGCTTCAGCAACCTTCACGACCTTTTGCACTTCTGACATATTCTCAAAAGCAGCTTTAGTTAAGTTAAACGCCATCTCATCACTCATTTTGGCGCTAACCACAATCACATTCCATACACTTAATGTCGGCACAGCGCCCACATTGTTGTATACATCGGCAGGAATGGTGTAATTGCTATAAGCATTGTTTTGCTTAATAAACGCTGCACTTTCTTCAGCAGAAACAGGAATAATATTAACCTTATGGGTTAATGCCACTTGAGTCACCGCACCAACACCTTGACCACCCACAATAAAGCCAGCATCAATTTGACCATTAGCTAATGCATTGGTTGTTTCTGAATAATTTAGGTACACAGCAGTTATGTCTTTTTTCACATCAATACCAATAGACTCAAGTAATGCAGCAGACGTTACCGCTGTGCCACTGGCAGGAGCGCCTAATGAAATACGTTTTCCTTTAAGATCGGCAAGCGAAGTGATGCCTGACTTTTCAAGACTAATGGCATGCACAAGGTTTGGATATAAGGCAAACAGTGTATTCACTGGCATTGCAGTTCTGAACTTACCTTCGCCTTTATAAGCATCAAGGACAACATTGCCCATCGCGATACCGGCAATCATATCGCCACGTACCACTTTAATTGTGTTCTCAACTGATGCAGCTGTCACTTCAGCCTTAACGTTTACTTGTGGGACTTCATCTGACCACACTTTGGCTAACGCACCGCCAAATGGATAATAAATACCGCTTTGACCACCAGTACCAATTGAATAGTTCTCGGCTTTAACCGCAGTTGGCAATACTAGTAACAAAGACAGTATCAACGCACGATAAAACATAGCCTTCTCCTTCATTTTTATTAATTTTATTAGACTTTACTTAACAAAGCCTTTAAATATTTATACATTTTTTTCGACTCGATAGTCTCTAAAGGGGTAGATAATGTCAAGGTATCGGAAGATCGTAGAAATCAGAGTGTGACGGCACTAGAAGATATGAATAGAATACCAGCTCAAAAAATAACAAGTTTAAACCTATCACCTATTGAGCAAGTCTGATTTGAACTGAATACATTTAGATAGAAATAATACTCATAAAAAAATGAACATAATAGTTAAATACATCAACCTATTACAATAAAACGGTTTATTGTTGGGCTGCATGCGGGTGTCACGCTATCTACATTCATTCTAATTTTTATTCCAGAAAAATATGAAGCTAATAGAGTACTGACGAGAACATCATAATTAACATGAGAAAGAGGGATTAAATATCGCCCACCGTTATCGCATGTACTGACATCACTATTACGATAATCAGTCATAAATACCATTCCACTTGCTGATGGATATAAGTGAAGGATTTTTGTATTTTCAGACCAAAAACTCGCTTTCGCACTTAGCGAGAAACCTAAAATAATCAGAACAAAACTTATCTTCATCACTACTTTTATCATTTTCAATCCTTGAATTATATTTGTTGTAATATCCAATATTTTTTTAAAACGGCTTCAACAGCATCCGCTAATAATGAGTTAGCTTTAACACCTTTGTCTCTTACCTCCTCTAGTGGAAATGCGGGGACATTTTCAAACTCTTGAGGATAGCGAATTTTTTGGGCAACCCCTTTCTTATCAGTCCAAGAAATAACTAACACAGCAGCAGTGAGATCGTTATTACCATCGACAATTTTATAACCATATTTTTCAACATTAATCATATAATCATTATCTGAGGAACTTATTCCACTTAGACTCGCCTCTTCGAAACGAATCGTAAACTGATTTACTGTAACGTTTTTCGCTGTATGCGAAAGTAAGTTACGCATATCAAATCCCTGTTCAGAAGTGGCTGCTCGAATATCCTTTGCAATGCCTTCATCAATCGCAACGCCGACAGCAATACCCATTGGGCCCATTGCAGACATTAAAGCGATTCCAGCACCTGCACCTTTACCTTGAAATTGGATTCTATTAGGATCTGAAAAGCTGAACACTAATGAGGCTGCAGATTGGTTGTTTGTTGAGGAACACCCCAAACACAACTGAGTAAAAACAATTATGAATGGCGCAATAAATTTCTTCATATCATCCCCTTAATCAATTGCATATAACCTCGTTATTTTTCTATATGCACTTGGGTTGCTATCCCAAGCCTCACAACCACCAGTATCGCTATAAGAAATAATCACACTTTTATCTGATGCTTTTGCAGCTAATAAAATTGCAAACATTCTAGCCCTTTGCTCTATAGAGTTGTGAAGACTTATAGCAAAAGTAGAGTTATTAGCACACTCTGCGACTGCAGTTCCATGATTATCTAAATTGACAAGTACAGTATCCCTACCCGCATATGTAACAATACTGGCAACTTTACCAGTTGTATTTAACCATATGGCATGACTAGAAGAGCTGGCTAGCAATAGAATAATTACAGTAAAAACTTTCAACATAACCTCTGATACAAAACGAGAATAAATCCTTTTACTACAACAACTTGCTACATCAACCTACACGATGTACTCGTATGTAGCCGCTCCCACAATCCCCTAAATTATCAAAACCGATATTTACAGGTTGTTTAGTTGTGTAAGCGATTAATAATCTCGAATACATTATCTCTCGACCTTTATCTGATACATCGGTAGCAATGGCAAAAAAACCTGATTTACAGCTAGGATGAGAACTAGGCTGATTATGTAACTTAAAAAGAATTCGACCAGAAGGGTAAGTCAAGATTTCTGAAACTATCCCATTCATATTATCGTTGTATCCAGCAACTCCCTGACCTTGATAAAAAACACCAAATACAAGAATAATTATTACACCCAGATATTTTGAAAAATTTAGCACTTTACTACTCCTTCAGCCAAATTCTGTCCATTTTTAAATAACCACTAATCGAGCCTCGCATTTGCAAAGTCACAGGACGCTTACTCGCTTGAGCAGCTAACGCTGTTGAATAAAAAAAGTTAGCAAAGTCTGGGTTATCACTTATGCGAATCGCACCAGCATTTCCATGGGAAATAGAGACATTGGCAACACTTGCATCGCTGGGGTCTATTGCTACATCAAAATACAATAAAATTAACCCACTAGAATTTACATAAATAGTTCGTACTTGCCCCTCATACTGGCAATAACCATTATGGCTACTATAACAACTGGGACTTTTTGCTAGAACATGATGACTCAGTAGCATTAATGCTATTAATAATAAAAATTTTCTCATTTGACATTCCTTTGCTTCTTACCGCGCGAATACTTATCCATTAATGGCTAAAAGTAGCGTTCTTGTAGACTAATTAGATCGATTTCGCAACTATCATTACTTTCAGAGTATGCTCTAACTTTTGACCCAGAAAGGTACCCCGCCATAGCAATACTCTGCATTTGGCTGACAACCTGCTCTGAATGTTTTGTTTGAGTTATGGTACCAACACCATTGCACATTTCAGTCGTTTGATGAGTAGACTCTTTAGAAAAATAGACTTTAATAACTTTAACGTTATTAAAATCATAATGCTTAACACCTATCACTTTACCGAATGCAATATCAGCAGCATTAACGGTCCAATATGGGAGAAATAAAGCCAATGCAAAAAGTAAGTATTTCATCATCCTAGCCCTGAAGTAATTTGAATATTACTAATTCTGCACCTTTGACCGCCTCCATTGGTATAAACAGTAACAGTCTTATTCGACAGTGACATAGCTAACGCTGTGGCATAAACCCTATTCTTTTCCTCTGCTGAGCCTTCAAAATATAGCCAGCCATACTTGCCTCCACTACAATCTTCGGGTGATATATTACCCGCTAATCTAATTGCTGGTTCCGCACCAGATGCAAGTAATGAAGTGATTTTTCCTGATGCCCAAGTACTTCCTGCAGTCGCAAATTTGCATACAGTTAATAAAATGGTGAAAAATAAAGCTCTAAACGCAATAGATGTCATGCTTCCCTACTCGTAACGTAATAATAAATTGGTACACAAATTATTAAGTGTTAATCGTGAATATATAAAGCACCTGACTTTGTCATAGTGTTATAAGTAACACTAGAGACTGAATGCCAAGTAACAGGTAGACAACTATGAATATAAGGCTTCACTTTTTTACCTGCCATATAAGCGGCTAATACAGTTGAATATATTTTGTCATACTGTGGGTGATCGACCTTCACATAAAAACTATTCGATTTAGTGCAATTCCCAGCATTACCAAAAGCACCTAAAACGAAGAAGCCACCTCCCCTTTCGATTTCAATATGAGTAGGCACAGCGGGAGTAGCCCAACCACCAGCATAAGCAAGATTAATAGAGCTCAATAAAATCATAAAAGTTGAAAATTTTAACATTGAATAAAACCACGCTGTATTATGTGTGAATTTAATATTTGATAAGCTCTGTATTTGTTTACCAAATACGTAACGGCCTGATAAGTAAATCAATCGGAAATACTAGTAATGGATAGAGTAGTAACATAACCATAGGCATCAATCGCTTTGGGATCATAGGTAATAACAATTTTACTTTTAGCGTGTTGAGCAGCGAGTAATGCAGAGTAAAAATTATCAAATGCCACATCAGATTGTCTGACAGTAAAGTAGGTTACTCCTGCAGGCATTTTATCTAATTTATATAGCATGCCCCCTTTCCAACTATTTCCCCAATCACCGCCGTACAAATTAATTCTTGTAACCTTCCCCGAAAAAGATTCGGCAAAAGAGTTTGAACAAAATAAAATAAACAAACTAAACGTGATAACAACATTTCTTTTCCACATACAATTTCCGTTTGATTTAATGGACCACTTTTAAATGTCCAAAAGAGGCAAAACTGACATCAGCCCAATGAGTTGTCTGGCATTCACCGAACAAATAAAAATTAACTTTCTTGCCAGCCATAAACGCCGATAAAATCATAGAATAGGAAACTTTTTGACTAGATGGCCTAACCATAACTTGTCCATCAGGGCTAAAAGAACAACCAGTAACATTATTAAAACTTGATAGCTTAATGACAATCTGGTCTTCATTAACTAAATACATCGATTCAATCGTTGCTGCACCTGACCATCCTGATGCAGCAAAACCGTTTGAACTCATCAACATTAACCCAATAAAAAATAACTTTTTCAAATCTACAATCGTCCATGACTAATTTACTTCGGATAAACCTGAAATAACGCAAGTAGAATGAGTATCATCAATAACATATCTCAAACTCTTACCTTTAGCTTTTGCGGCAAGCGCATAAGCATATTGCGCACGATCAAATTCAGTGCCACTCATATTGATTTGCCCGCGGCTATAACTGCAATGTTCAGGGAATTGAGGAGATGAGATATAGGCAACACCATTATTTAAACTTAAAGACCAATCCGTTAATGTAGTGCTAGGCCAATATCTTTTTGATATTGCCGCATTAGGTAACACCAAAAGGGTGAGACACAAAAGAATTATATATCGCATTAACGTTCCTTGTTTTTAGCTGAAAGAGCATTGTTATTGTTTGTCAATTGTCACATAAGATATTTGGCATACATTAGAGCTATTTACAGTTCTCACTGAAACTTTTTTGCCAGCCATCTGAGCTGCTAATAAAGTAGAATAGATCCGATTAATACCTGGGTCTGTTGGACTTAAAGTGCTGTATACACCAGATACTGCGGAACAATCCATTAGCGTTTCATCACCCGAAGTTGCTATATACACCATCCCCGATGCTTTGATATATAATTTTTCAACTTCAACCCCAAAGCAACCATGCGGCACACAATTAGCTTGAACTAAAGGCGTAAAAATAATTAAAAACAAAAGCAAATATTTCACGGTGTAATCCTAAATAAATATAGTTAAAGTACTAATTAACTGTCCAACCCCATAACCAAGATTCAACTGAGCCATAATCATGACAACTCCCCGTCCCTCTTGCCCTAATCTTTTTCCCTGAAACTTGTGCGGTTAGCGCTAAGCTCATTATTGACTTACCACCATCCTGGGAAGAATTAAAGGATAAGTGCCTCGAATATCCACCTGAAACACAATTAGGACGTGTGCCTTTTAAATCCCTATCGAAAATCACTATTCCTTTTCCATCTCGATCAACACGCACAGACACAACCTTTGCATCTACGGCATCACTGATGGCAAATGAAACATTTGAATGAAAAAAACATAGCAAGATAATAAAAATCGTAATAAGTATCTTCATCATTTATTTAATACTGGATTATTCAACAATCAAGTATTTAAAACCTCTTATCGTATTATATGTTTGACCATCAAAGTTGACACAACCATCCGAATACCCCGTTACTTTTTTGCCTGATGCATAAGCCGTTAATAATAAACTGTATGCTTTATCATAATTTCTATCAGTATCAAGTAACACAACGGCATTATCTTTAGAGCATTGATTCGGATTTTCCCAGTCATCTGCATACAAGAAAAAACCACCTGTTTGAAAAGCTACTTTTTCAATTTTCTCTGTTTTACTCCACCCTTTAGACTGACAGCAACCTGCATATAAAAAACAAGCCGAAATAATAAAAGCAATTACCATTTTCATATAGTGTTCCACATACTCATAATCTTCTTCATATAACTAATCATTATAAGTTCTAATAATATAAGCTGATGTCCCATAATTAGTTTTGGAGCAGTCATAATTATTATCTTTATAACCAACAATGACTCTTTTGCTCGCCATTTGTGCTGCTAGTAAAGCTGAATAACGTTCATTAGTGCCCGCTTCTGTAATATACCCAAGCGTCCTCCAACTTGCGCCTTCTTGAAGGTACATTATTTTTGAGCCCTCTATTTGAATATTGATAACTTTTGCAATAGGACAATCAACTCTTGCTTGCGCTTCAAAAGCTAAAAAAAACAATATCGTTAGTGAAAAATTAACAAGTATTTTCATTAGTAGTAACCTTATAAAAATATAGGATTTGAACTTTTTATATTGACTAATAGTTCCTTATCAGATTTGGCCAATATAAACTGGTGCAGGAGCGACACCATAGGTAGGTAAAGTAGAACAGCTGCCTTCACCGCCATAATAAAATATTGCTTTACCATTATTTTGCTTGATACTTTGCAGCATGCCAGTCCACATCGCACACGTGGTTACATTCACACCTTTCCAATCATTATTTAAATTACAAATGTTGGTATAATCACCTCTACCTGTATGGAGTATATTAACTGAGCCGTTTCCGTAAATAAGTACACGTGATACATCGACCGAGCAATTAAATGCTGCAGAGGTTGAAAATGGCAAACCGACAAAAACAAAAAAAATTAACTTCATCATCCATGGTTTCATAGCTATTCCTTTATTATTTTTATTAAAAACTAATCATTAACCCGCGGGCCAAAATACCAGCCAGTTAATTCTTCCCAAGCAGGATGACTGGTTGCGCTGCAGTCTTTACTGTCGTTAAACCAAATGGTCACTGTTTTATTAGATAATTGCGCGGCAAGTAATGTGGAATAAATCAATTTACAATTATCGGCAGGTATACCAGCCACATCTTCTGAAATAGAACATAATCGTGGCCATTGTAGCTCCCCTATTCTCTCTGCGAGCACCAAACCATTTTGCGGTGACACAGATAAGCCTTTCACTAAACCTGAGCAAGTGTATTTAGTTGCATTGGCAGTAAAAGAAATTACAACTAGAGCGACCATTACGGCTAGCTGTTTTAAACGCATGTCAATCATCCTTGGAGGCGTATTTAATAGCTCAATTATCTATAAACAGTAAAATAACGAATTGTTTCTGACACCGACTGATCTAAACATTGCCCTTCTGTTCTAAATGCAACCGTTTTTTGGGCTGCAAAGGCAAGCATCAACATGCTGAAGTACTCTTTCGCCATAGGCCTACTCATTTTATAACTGAGATAATCACCATTTGAGCCATGGCAACTAGGTGGATTCTGCACCCCACCTTCAGGGTATACATAAATAATGTCACCTTGTTCGTACATCAGAATTTTAGTGATTTTTGCTGTGGTATTTGCCTCAGCCGAAACGGATAAAAAGCAGAGCAAGAAAATGATAGTTATCGTTATACGTAACATATTTTTAAATACATCCATGTTTTATAAAAAAGGAGCCACTGACTTAATCAAACTTACTTAATCGTAATATATTGCAACTGGCAATATACTGATCCTGCGCGTTTTACTTCATCATCAATTGTAACTATCACTTTGCTACTTGACATTTTGGCAGCCAATATCATTGAAATAGCAGTTTCATTACCTTTTGACACAGAAATCGCGTACTTACCCGAATACTTTTTACAATTTGGTTGCTGATTGGGGTTTGATAACGAAAACCACATATCACCACGCCAACTACTTGCCATCGTATTATCAACATCATGATATCTAATTTGGCCAATATCTGCGGTTATATCATAGCGTATTGCATATGCATCACTTGCCAAAAAACTTGCAAGCAATACGCATACACTCATTATTTTATACATGTAAAAATCCATTTTATTATTGTGTTTAATCGCGATAACTAACATTCAACAATGGTAAATTGGTCAATTTATTTATTCACTAAACCCCAACTCCAAGTTTCGACGGTTCCATAATGACCACAACCGCCAGTTCCCCTTGCTGAAATAGTTTTCCCCGATGCATGTGCTGTTAACGCTATACTCATTATTGCTCTACCTGCAGCAGTATTCGTATTAAACGACAAGTGCTGCGGATGGCCATTACCACACCCTGCAGGGGAGTTGGTTAACTTTTTAGTGAACTTAACAATCCCTTTGCCAGAAACATCCACACGAACATATTCAACAGTCGATTTATCCACATGACCATTCGCCATAATTAATGGTGAAAAAATATCGAAAACATCAGTATTATCTTGTTCATTATTAACAGTTCATTCCTTGAAAGAGATTGTATGGATTCCACAGCCCAAACGATTACTTAGGCTTACTCCATATTTATTACAAAGCGATAAACTCACTTTTTATTAAAGCTGCAAGTGGAGAGAGGCACTAACATTAAGTGTACTCTGACCCCACTTATTGTGACCTCACTTATTGTTAAGCTTACTCTGACCCCACTTATTCCTTATTTTCTTTTCAAAACTCCCAACCACCTCTGCAACATAGTGTCGTTATCAAAAAATTGAACACTAACTTTACAGTCAGTTAGTATAAAGTTATCAACCACTAACTCTTCATTTATTTTTATTGTTATTTTTTTTTCAAAAATAACATAATCATCATCTAAAATATGATTTTTAGTATAAACGGGATTTATACTATCATCACAACCATCGTGATCATTCGTCACATTAAACTCTGCGCTTGAATTTCCGACATAACCTCTTACACTTGAAATTCCTTCACTGTCTAAAATTGGCCTTATTTCAACCCCGTCATATAATGGTAATGACT
The DNA here is from genome assembly GCF_001401775.1 of Shewanella sp. P1-14-1. Classification (NCBI taxonomy): domain Bacteria; kingdom Pseudomonadati; phylum Pseudomonadota; class Gammaproteobacteria; order Alteromonadales; family Shewanellaceae; genus Shewanella; species Shewanella sp. P1-14-1. The sequence continues at coordinate 54,889 of NZ_LKTL01000002.1, forward strand.
TATTAAAAATAAAAATTGTATTACCTGCATAAACAGGAGGGATTAATAACATTAAAAGCAGGATTTTTTTAAAAACCATAATAAGCCTCACCATATTGCCTTATAATATATTCACTTTTTATATTTGTTGGCAAATTTGACAATCCAAACTGTAAATACTCAGTAAATGCGTCCCTAACAATTGAGCTAGCACCTAAAGCACTGGAAAGTCCTATTTTCACCGTCGCTTCACCATATCCTTTACCAATAGATAGAGCACTTTGCAAAGCTTTATCATTTAAAAAACTATCTTGAAGCGAAGTGAGCCTACCCACTGAATAGGCTCGATGTTCATTACCATACTCAGGGAATAGTTTTTTAAAATCAGCCACGTCCATTCCACGTAGTATGTCATTCGCCTCTAAAATATCAGTGTCTCTAATTCCTTCTGACCTGAATTTATTTGTCAACTTTTCCATTCTCTTGTCCTTTGATAATCTGTGCTCACCATTAAACATCTGGACAAAAGCACCAGTAATTGCTCCATTTGCAAATTTACCACCACTGATTTTAGAAGCTGTGCCACCGATGATAGCTGCGGTAGCGACTCGAGCTGCACGGTAATTAACTTCACCATTACCAATTTTATTCACCAATGGCTTAAATGCCGATGTTACACCAGCGGCAATAAATCCATTACCAAAATTACCGCCTTGTAGCTCTGCGCTAATACCACCAACCATGCCGTTAGCTACGATATTTTGAACAGAGCCAGCTTCTCCCCAAAATGCATCCCCGCCTATACCTTGCAAAGCATAGCCAGAAGCAGCGCTTATCACTCCAGACTTCAAACCAGCTGTTAAGCTGCCTGTAGAGACGAAGGTGGACATGCCGTTATACAAAGCAGAACACCAAACTTGGCAGCCGGGTATAAAGTTTAATGCTGCACTTATAATACTATTTAAAATTGGAATACTGTTAATCGCTTGATGGATATACCATACTCCGGTTATTTTCATTATCCCTTTTAATAATTTTTTAAAGAAGTAGCCACTTGGATCGGTATAAGTCAGCGGGTTATTAAGCACATAACTGTAGCGGTTATAGTTTTGCAGGTTAGTCGGCGCTTGTATAAAAGGGTCGGCTTGCATGAAGCGCGCTAAGGTTGGGTCGTAAATACGCCCTCCCATTTGAATAATATCCATATTCGGCAGCATTTCATGGCCAGTATAACCCCGCGCCATTGGGGTAATCGCTTGAATAAGGCTCGAGCCTGCGAGCTTCATCGGCTTACCAAAAGCAGTATAAAAATACTGTTCCAGTACAGCGCCTGACTGATTGGTTATTGAAAGAATAGAGCCTTGATGGTCAGTATGCTGATACTGCACCTCTTCACTCTTGCCTAAGGTGGTATTGTGATTTCTTACCACCATAATATTGCCGATTAAATATTTATGACGGGTGTTTTCTAGTTGGCTACCCTTATAACGTTTTTCCTGTTGGTAAATGGAACCCACGTAATCAGTATGGAACGTTTTCCAATCACTGCCTTCTTGACGGTAATCCGTTCTACTTAATACTGCGCGATTATGGTTATATTGATAATCCGTATATTGGCTACCCGATTTTATACGGCTGGCTTTATCGAAAGCATTGTAAGTAAAGTTACGGCGGCCATCTGAGGTGATATTGCCGTTATCATCATATACAAATTTACTGTAGGTTTTACCATCAACAGTCGCGCTATTTAATCTATTTACGCTTACTGATTGTAAATAATCGTAACTGGCTAAGTTTTTAGAATAACTGCCACCAGAATAACCTTTACGACTTTTAATATTACCAAAGCCGTCATAAGCATACTGCTCATCATAGCTATAACCGGTTAGGCTACCACCTCCAACACTTAAGTCGCGGGTTTCAATACGATTTAGTTTGTCGTAGGTAAAGGTTTCATTAAAAGATAATGTTTGCCCACCCGTACTATTAAAATAGCTATGAGCTCTAAACTCAACATTACCTTTTGCGTCAAACTCACCATAACTTAAGGTGTGGATATCGCGAGTGCCTTTGGCTACATCAATATGACTGATGCGGCCAGTGCGACTATTAAAGCCTTTTTCTTCAGATGTTCCGTTTGCAAATGTTTGTTTGGTGATATTGCCAAATACATCCATTTCCGTAATGCGACGTAAATTTCGATTACTACTGTCTTTTTGTAAATAAAGGTAGTTGTTAGCGTTATAATAAAAATTAACGTAAAAGGTTCCGTTATTTGAAGGATAATGCTGGCGGCTTACTTGGCCTTTGGCATTATATTCTGTCTTAGTGCTATAACTGCTGCCATCAACATTAAAGTCTGTTTGATTTGGGCGTCCATAGTGGTCGTAAAAATAGTGTTCACTACTGAGAACCGCAGCAGAAGTCGCGCAATTAGTTTGATTCGCCCAGGTTTTAACCCAAGTAGGCTTACCCACATTGTGTTGGCTTGTACTGTTACCATAACCCCAACAGGATAAATTGGTATCATCTTTACGCCACAACATGCGTCCCATGGCATCGTATTCAGTGATCGTAACCTGTTGCTTTGCATCTGTTTGCGTTAGTAACTCGCCAAACGCATTATAGGTATATGTCCAATTGCCTTTATCGGGATCAATTGTTGCCGCTTTTCTACCATAGGCATCGAAGTCAGTAGTGATTGATTGGGTTTTCCAAGCATTATTTTTATCTTTTGCTTTAGTCGTAACCTTACGGGTATTACCAAAAGCATCATAATAGTAATAAATGACTTGGTTATTTGGGTCAGTTCGCTCAATCAATAATCCATCGGCGCTGCGTGTTTCTTTATATGGCTGACCGTTTTCATCATAAGATGTCGTGACTAAGCCATTAATGATATTTGATACTGTCGCAGTACCTGACTCTGTTAACTTAGTTTGTTTGTATACTCGTCCCAAAGCATCATAAAACTGCTGTGATTTAACGCTTGAGGCACTGTCATATTTAGGCACTGTTTGATGAGTCACTCTGCCCAATTTATCGTAAGTTGATGCTGTAACAATCCAGCTACCATCAAAGCCCATCGCCCGCTGTTCACGCTGGCGACCAAATTTATCAAAGTACTTAACTGATTGCGGCTTATTGCTAGCACTGGTGATTTCTGTGATGAAGTTGTTAACACAACTTGAGCACAAGCTTCGACGACTCTCGGTAAAGTTACCGTCAGCTAAGACTTGTCGTGCTACTTGTCCTTGAATGTCAAAATAACTGGTCGAGGCTAATTTGTTCGGCCCTGTGGTTGTTTTACTGTAAATACGGCCAAGGGTTGCTGTACTGCCTGACTTGCCATTATATAGGTACGTTTCTGACTGACCGTTTTGGTTCATCTGACTGGCAAGGTATTGACCCCGACTATCATAAAACCAGTATTGGCCACGTTTTTGGTAGCTCGTGGCATTATGTTTACCGTAGGTTTGCTCGGCGACTTTATTACCGTATTTATCGTAGAAAAATGCTGTGGTAAGCCCATTTACATTTGACTCTCTTAACATACCGTTTGGATAGTAGCTAAACTTAGTGTTGCGAGTTTGCGTTTTACCATTAGCACCATCAGTATTTTGATAACGTGTTTTCGTCACCGCTGTTGTATACAGTCGACCAAAGCGTTTTGCATCTGGTTGGCTACCTGATTGCTCAGCCTTCTGATTATGACTCCTCGATAATACTAATGCGGCTGCACTAATCTGATTATAGGCACTTGATGTGTAAGAATTGGTTGTCGTCGTTTTATGGACCAGAGCACCAGAAGCCGTTTTTATGTCAACAACACTTTTTGTTAAGTTATTCCATGAATCATGCGTATTGGTCGTTAACGTTTCACTGACCTTTTTGGGATTTCTTACTGTTTTACCGTCTGTAGATAAATCTAGACTATAGCTTTCTTCTTTTGACGTTTTAAGGTAGACCTGTATACCACCATTACTACTCGTCGCCTGTGTGTATGTGTTTTCAGCAGTGCTTAACAGATTATCTTTATATTTACGAGTGGTTGATATTGGCATTCCCGTTAATGGGAACTTCTGATGGAACTGAGTCGTAGTGATAACACCTGATTGAGGATCTGTTGTTTGCACTGTTTCAAACCCTAAAAAGCCACGACCTTTTTTATGGGCTAACGGTCCACCATAGGCATACTGCACTAATACAGAATCAGTATTGGTTGACTGAGTTGCCGCTTCTGTTACCACATACATGCCTGCTACTGGCGTTATATAATCTTGGGCATTAGTGTTTTGAGATGAGTTAATATTAATTAACGGTATACCGCTGTTTAATGGCGCATAAGCAATATTAGTTTCAACGCCAAATCCATTAGTAATTTTCTTTAATACATGTTCTTTAATATAAGGGCGGAACGCTTTTTGAACTTTCCAATATCCCGAACTAGATGACGAGGTCAATAAATCCATTTTTGCATCACCATCAACATCAGCAAGGCGTATGGCAGTATTGGTTGGTGTATTACTGGTGCCCACATTGATAGCACCACGCCAAATAAAGTTGGCGCTTTCAGAGGTTGCACTTGGCGCAGATAAAAAGATGCTATATGACTTTGTTTTGGTGGCAGCGAGAATGTCGGTACGGCCATCGGCATCAATATCAGCAAACTGATGACGGTTGTAGACACTTTCTGTTTTAGCTTCTATCCCTGTCAGTACTTTGGCGGACGTGAAGGTACCGTTACCTTTAGATAATCTATAATGCCAAGTATCGCTGCTGATATACGCAATATCAGTTAAGCCATCACCATTAAAATCTGCAGCCCTTAATGCTTTTAATGTACTACCTAGAACAGGGCTATTGGTCGCATTATATTTAACTTGACCATTATCAACTGACGCTATAAATGCATATGTTCTATAGGTTCTTGTAACTGTTCTGTCACAATCTATAGCTTGAGTCTCAGCACTTGGTTGTGAACTTGAAGCTATTGATAGCGGGTTCATCCCACAACCAGGATCAAATTCAGGCTCCGTAACTTTAAGCACACGCATCACAATATCAGTCAATCCATCACCATTAATATCGATCATGGCTGAGTTTTTGAGATTGGCGGAAGTAGACACTATGTTATGACCGTAAGTTTGCGATGCAGTCGCACCACTAAAGCTTGAAGGTAACACTAGCGTAATATTTTTCGCAGCAGAGAATGAGCCACCTTGGTTATGGTAATACTTCAGGGCACCATTTACTTTAAATACAATATCTTGTAGACCATCGCCATCTACGTCAGCAACGACAGTATTTTCATATTCAGTAGAAGATCGACCTAAAGATTTATAGGTGAAATCGTAGCTTACGTTAAATGTTTCACATAACAGTCTGTTATTAGGCTCTGGTTCACAATGTTCTTCCTCCTCTGTACTAGGCTCAGAACTAATGACGTGCCAATTGCCAGATTTGTGCGGAATGAGTAAGTCTTGTTTACCATCGCCATTATAATCAATAACTTTTGCATAACCTTTTTCGCCTATACTGGCATTGGATATCTTTTGTGTTCTATTGGTAATAGCACTGGTTTTAATCGTTCGTGCAATGTTCTCGTCACTTAGATAGTTATTACGATATTTTGTCGGAATTGAAGCAGTTGATTCAGTGGGCGTGACTTTCCAATCTGTAGTATAAAAATGCCATCTACTGTCTTTTTGAAACAACATATCGGCATAGCCGTCACCGTTGAAATCTAAAACTTGAGCATAGAATCTGTCGCCATTGGTCACAGCGGCATTATGTGTAACGCTTTCAAAAGGAGTAAAATTAGCCGTGTTATTGGTGATTTTACACCAAGTTTGATACTGATTATCCGTAGAATCACAATAAGAAACAGTTCGGCAAACTGTGTCCCCTAGCTCACTTTCACAAAGTGCATAGGATGGCGCCGAATTTTTTCTTGTAGGTTGCTCGTACTCAAATTTAGTTGCTGGCAAACAATCGGTATTTGACTCGTCGAAACACTCTTGAATTCCAGTAACATAATTGCGTTCTTCTGGGATATCAGTTAATAACCAAGTAAAATCATAAGATCGAAAAATGTCTGAATCTTGTTTCACTTTGATTTGAGTTAGTCTTTTATTATTAGTCAGTATGCCACCATTTGCATACCCTTCTACTGAACGCGCTACATCTGTGTATATAAATTCAACTTTGTTATAGTTCGATTTTCCTAAGGTAACATTGCCACCATAAGCAATATTTTTTAATAAATGACTGCCTTTATTGATATCTTTTTCATAGTCATAGCGTATGTAATTACCTTTATTATCAACTATAGCTTTAAGTGCCCATAACTTTGCTTCAGAGTTAGCAGCAAAACCGCCTCTTTCTACATAAGCATCGGTAGAAGACGTTATTAGCGGTGCTTTACCGTAGTAATGTATTTCATTCGCTTTTGTTGTGACGGTAAAATATTGTGGCCCTTTGCTATTGCTGAACGCCTTAATAACAGAGAAATTATCGATCTCTGTATGATATTCATCAGAGCTATTATTATTTAATATTAATCGCTGCCCATTAAAACAAAGTGCATCACTTGAATTATATTTTAAACCGTCAATTTTTGTATCAATGGCAATATTCTTAGGACAACGTGATATTGCTGATAGCCCAGAAATATTCCAGCCCATTCCCAATATACCCTCACCACCTTGACTGCTATATGATAAAGCGACTTGAGGTACGACACCTGCCGTAGCTGAAGGTAAGGATAAAGGAATATTGTAAGTCGCAGCGCCAGATTCAGTCACTTTAAACTGACCTGCACTGAGCCCAATAACATTTCCAGGGTTGGTAAATGATTCGCTGCCAGAGGTATTAACGAGCTTCCCAGACCTAGAACCTAAATAAGTAACTTGACTCGCTGAATTGTAATCTAAAACGATATCTTTAATACCATCGTTATTGATATCTGTAAAAGTTAAGGGTTCCCCTTGAGATAAGTCAATTTTATTTCGACTCAAGCTATATGCATCTACATTAGCAGTACCAGTTAAGTTTGAAACAATAAAACTATCACGATTACCACTAACATCTCTTATGATCAGATCGTTAACCCCATCACCATCGATATCATGATATTCAATATTTAAATGAGAGGCATCCGTTAATGTTAATACTTGAAACTGTTGTTGAGTAATTGGTTCTAATACCCAATTATTACCAGACTGAACTAGCTTAAATACACCGTTCTTTGGTGTAATATTTAAAGGAATATTTATTTCAGATGCAATCAAAACAAATTTAGAAGGGACTCTAAGAATGATATTTCCATCACTATCATTATAGACTTCAAAGCCTTGATAGTCTGAATTAGAGTTTGCGAATGAAAAACTAGAAATAAAGAATAGGAAAAACCCAACGATCCATCGTAGTTGCATATTATTTAAACACATCCATGTAAAATTTTTTATATAAAATACACAAAAAAATACAAATGTAAATTAAATGTTTTAGTTTTTTTAGTACCCATATTTATTAAATGGTTTAATTAAACTGAGATAAAACCTAATTTTATTGGGTTTTATCTCATTAAATTATTTTTCTCGATACAACCACAAATACATAGTCGGCAATACCAACAGCGTTAATGCTGTCGAGCTAAATAAACCGCCAATAATCACTATCGCTAATGGTTGCTGGATTTCACTGCCGACACCCGATGACAGTAGTATTGGGATAACTCCTAATGCTGAAGTTAATGCCGTCATCAACACAGGGCGCAATCGGCCAATAGTGCCTTCAAACACGCTGGTTTGCAGTGATTCAGATTGATTGTGTTCTTCTCGCCGCTGATTAATGGCATCCACCAGCACCACACCGTTAAGCACCGCCACGCCAAATAAGGTGATAAAGCCAATAGCGCTTGGCACTGACAAGTATGTCCCAGTAACGTAAAGCGCGACTACTCCGCCGATTAACGCTAACGGCACATTCGCCATAATAAGTCCCACTTGTTTAAGTGAGCCGAATGAGAAAAACAATAACAAGGCGATTAATCCAATTGAAACCGGCACCACTAGCATCAGCTTGTGCTGCGCTCGTTGCTGGTTTTCATATTGCCCTCCCACAACCACGGTATAGCCTGCTGGCAGCTGCGCCTTTGGCACAATGGCATAAATATCATTTACAACCGAGCCCATATCACGGCCAGATACATTAGCTTGCACCACAACGCGGCGCTGCACATCATCGCGACGAATATTCGGCGGCGCCATTTCTATACCGACTTTGGCCACATCACCTAAACGAACTTGAGCACCATTAGCGCCGCGCAAAATCAAATCTCGCAGCACATCTGGCGAACTGCGGAACTGCTCAGCTAATCGCACGTTAATATCGTAGCGGGCATTACCATCAATCACTTGCCCTGCACTGACACCGCCAATACCTTTGCTTACCAAGCTCATCACTTGATCGACACTCAAGCCATATCGAGCCAGTTGGTCACGTAGCGGCCTGATAACCAATTGTGCTTCGCCGCTGACTTGTTCAAGCGACACATCAACAGCGCCTTCAACCTCGCTAACCAACTCCGTTAATCGCTGACCTTTTTCAGATAATACCGCTAAGTCTGGGCCAAAGATTTTAATGGCTAATTGTGCTTTAACCCCTGAAAGCAATTCATCTACACGGGTGGCGATAGGCTGTGAAAAAGTGAATAACAAGCCAGGAAGTATGTTCAACTCATCTTCCATTAAATGTTGTAATTCATACCGATTATCAGCGCTTTGCCATTCATCAACTGGTTTTAAACCAATGTAGATTTCAATGTTACTCACAGGCTCAGGATCGCCACCAAGTTCTGGTGCGCCAATGCGGCTTAATGCATATTCCACCTCTGGAAAATCCATCAGTATTGCTTCGATTTTTGGGGCGATATCTAATGAGGTTTGTAAGCTTGCGGTTGGCGCTAAAGTCACTCGTAAGTTAATCGTGCCTTCTTCAAGTTCTGGCACAAACTCTGTGCCTAGCTTGGGCACTAGCATCATACTGACTATGAATAACGTCACAGCACTCACCATCACGATTGCGGGTTGCTTTATGGTGCTTGCAAGCAGCTGACGATAGACCCGCTCAATAAGCGCAAGTATTGGGCTGTGCTTGAGGCTAACGCCTCGATTAAATAAAAACACAGCCATAGCAGGCACAGCAATCAGCGCGACGAATAAAGCTGACATCATCGCCAGAATAATACTCACCGCCATCGGCTGAAACATTTTTCCCTCAACGCCTTCTAAAGCAAATAAAGGCGCAAATACCACAATGATGATTGCGGTCGCAAAGAAGATGGGGCTACATACTTCTTTAGCCGCGATAATGACTTGGGTAACCGTCAGCGCTGTTTGTTGGGTAACAACAGCTTGGTTTCCATTTTCATGATGCTTTGCGTGTTGATCTTGAGTCTGCTTATTAGGAAAATGCTCAGTTAAACGCTTGAAAATGTTTTCAACCATCACCACTGAGCCATCAACTAACATCCCTATAGCCACCGCCAAGCCTCCCAGTGACATTAGGTTTGCTGACATACCGTAATAGGACATCACCATCAATGCCAACCCAATTGAAATAGGGATTGATAACAACACCAGTAATGTCGCCCGCAAATTCACCAAGAATAAAACGAGAATAATGACGATGAACACGAATGCCATTAGTAAGGCATCGACAACCGTTGTGACAGCTTGCTTAACCAAGTCTGATTGATCGTAAAACACCTCAAATGAGACGCCTGTGGGCAGTGACTGTTCAATCAAACTCACCCGCTCGTTAATGTCATCAATCGTGGCCTTAGTATTTGCTCCCATTCGTTTTAAAATGACCCCTGCAACCACTTCGCCCATGGCATTAACTTCTGTTTTGCCATTCACAGGGTTTAGCTCTTTACGGGTAAAGGTTACTGCGCCCACACGAATTTCACGGCCATATTCAACTTGCGCAATATCAGCAACTCTAACTGGGGTGCCTGCTACCTCTGTTAATGGAATTTGTGCTATTGCCCTTAATCCCGCATCACCTGAAGGCAGTAACCCATAACCACGAACAACAAGCTGCTCCTGTCCTTGGGGCATAAACCAGCCACCAGCATTACGATTATTACTCTCCAGAGCCTCTGTCACTTGTGCCATTGTTAGGCGGTAACTGAGTAGCTTGTTAGGGTCGATGTTCACTTGGTATTGACGTACATCACCGCCAAATGACAACACCTCGGTAACGCCGCCAACAGGCATTAAAATCAACTTCACTAAGTAATCATTGAAGCTACGAAGCTCTGCGGCATCAACGCCTGATTCAGGTGTTGCCCGCAAGATATATTGATAAATCTGCCCTAGCCCTGAGGTATTCGGCCCAATCTCAGGCACACCGACACCATCTGGGATCATCTCTTTAGCGGCTTGCAGCTGCTCAAACACTTGCTGGCGAGCAAAGTAAATATCTGTACCTTCAGCAAAAACCACTGTCACAATCGACAAGCCAGTACGTGACAACGAGCGAACTTCTGTGACGTCAGGCAAAGCATACATGGCAGATTCAACAGGGTAACTAATGAGCTTTTCTACCTCTTCTGCTGCTAAGCCTTCCGCCTCAGTATTCACAGTAACTTGCACATTCGTCACGTCAGGAAAAGCATCTAAATTCAGCTTTGGCAACATGAATACACTAGTAATAACAATAGCGAGCAACGCCAAACCCACTACAAATCGGTGTTTAACCGCTGTTTCGATTAATTTATATAACATGCTCAGCTCCTAGTGGTTGTGAATATCAAAACCTGCTTTTGCAAGTTCAGACGCCAACAAAAACGCACCACTGATCACCACATGAACGCGAGGCTCAATACCCTTGACCATATTCATTCCACGCTGACTTTCAATCACTTCAACTTCAACAGCTTCAAACCCATCATCTTCTTGAATAAACACTTGCCAATGACCATCGCTACTGCGGGTTAACGCTGAATCAGGCAACACGACACCCCCATCGAGACTATTTGGTAGATACAACTCCGCAAATTGTCCAGCATGTAAACCGTATTCACTATTATCGATGCTCACTAATACTTGCTCTGTGCGCGTCACCAAGTCCAATTCATGGGAACGGCCAATAATCGTCCCCTCAATGGATATCTCATTGACTCTGACTAATGCTTTATCGCCATTATTTATCCCCGCAGCCTGATGAGCAGAAAGCTGAGCTTCGACCCATAAGTGTGACTCGTCCGTTAACTGCATTAACGGGCTTCCACCAGCAGAAACCTGACCTATCAAGGCCACATCTTGCTGCACCCGGCCATTGATCGGTGCCAATAATTGATAACGACCAATGGACTCAGGCTTGGTAATCAATTGATTGATTTGCAATGCCGTCATACTGAGCGCTTCGAGGTTGGCACGAGTCAGCTCAGCTTGTACTTTTGCCACTAATCGTCGACTTTCACTGACGGTGTTTTTACTCATCTGTTTCACTCTATTCCACTCAGCTGCTGCGGTAATATAATCCGCTTGCGCTTGAGCCACTGCTGCGCCGCCCAAGGTCAGTAAAACTTGATTTTTATTGACTAACTGGCCTGGCACCACATGACGTTTTAGCACTCTGACATCCAACTGTGGCGCTAGGGTGACGGTATGATCTCGATCGACAATGAGGGTTGCTGTAGCCACATCATCTAAGTTAAATGTGCTACTTGATAAGCTCATCACTTTGATACCAGCCATTTGCTGCTGACGGTCAGTAAGCACTAACGCATTGCTATGCTCATCAGTGATTTCATTCTGCAGAGTAATGCGATCGTTTTGTTGTGGTTTCTCGGCATTGTTATGCCCAGGCCCCGCTAATACTTGGGGGATATAGCAAATTGACACCAGTATCGCGATAACAGTTAGCGAGCGTTGGCTCAGTTTTTTATCAAGATATTGAATATTCATAATGTTCCTTTTAAGCCGTTATTCGCTTTATAAACTCAACAAATAACCACTCAATATTGTTGTTAGTTAATCAGCTAAAGCGTCGGTAGTTGCTGACTTATTGGTCATAAAATGCTGCTGTAGCACTTGTTCAAGCTGCCCGCTGTCACCCATCCACGTTAGCCAGTGTTGATACAAATTGGCCTCTAAGTTGACGCCAGCAACAAAGCTAGTGCTCATTTGCCGCTGACTTTGCAGATAATCACTGGTGCTAATATCACCTGTTTGCCATTGGCCTGAAATCAAAGCTGTCGCCTCTTGACCTGATTGCTCAACTAATTGCTGCCAGTCTTGATAGCGTGTTAATAATCTTGGGATTGCACGAGTAAATAGCTGCCACTGTTGATGCAGTGCCTTTTCTGTCGCTAGATAAGATTGTTCAGCAATGGCAATGCTTTCGTTCGCTGCAGCAAAGGAGTCGTGGTAGTTGTTTCGGACGGTTAATGGAATCGACACACCTAGCCCCCATTTATTATCACTACCTTCACGCTCTGCGCTGAGGCTAATACTGGGATCTGCAGATAAGTCAGCCTTCAACTGATTCACCTGCAATTTGGCTAGCATGACTTGTTGATAGGCCGTTTTTAATGCGGGTAACTCTGGAGTGACTCGTTGGCTTAATGTCAGCTCTATTAAACTGTTTAGCGTTATATTAGGTACACTCTCATGGCCTAATAAGGTGTAAACTTCTGTTTCTGCAACAAGTAATGCTTGCTCTGCTAAAGCCAAAGCTGCTGCATTGTTGGCGACATCAAGACGCATGAGTTGCAGTTCAACCATAGCAATATCGCCTACTTCGACACGCTGCTCAGCCAATGCAAATTGCGCCCTTGCTAAATCAAACTGCTGTTGATTAAAAGCGAACAAGGTTTGATTTTGTTGCAGCGCCACTATTGCCAGCAATTGTTTTGACAGTATCTGACTGCGCTCAACTGCCACTTCCGACAAGGTGATTTCTGACTCCAATTGCGCTAGCCGAATTGCTGCGCCGCGCTTATCACTCCAATCAATGGTTTGACTTAAGGCGATAGTGAAGATGTCGTCCTCCGGTGCATGTTGATAATCCACACCAAGCTCTGGGTTATAAATCGCATTATCTGCGGCTGATAACTTCAATAAAGCTTGGCGTTTTAACGACATTTGGGCCTGTATTTGTGGCAACTGTTCAAAGCTGAGCATCAAGGTGTCAAACCACGATTGAGTACTTGTAGTAACATTAGTGCGCTCAAGTGCTGAGTGAGCAGTGTTATGTATTGGCCGATTAAAGGCGCTCGCTAACACCCCTTCGGCATGCGCAGTTTGTATAGACGCAATACTCGCCCCCATCATGCTTAAATGCACAATAAGCGCTGAAGAAATAATAGATTTATTCATCATTTATTCTCGTTTCGACCTAAGTCAAAATCTAAAATTAATTGATGATTAATCGTGCAAAGCCGTTATCACCCTGAAATTATCTGGATGTAAAAATAGTTAAATTCTAAGCGAGTTAACCTTTTGGCGACTTATAACAAGCCTCAATACAGGCTGCCTCAAACCCAATAGGATTAGACAGAACCAGTCGGTTAAAACGATAACTGTGCAAGATTAATCAGTTAAGTCATTAACTGATTAATAAAATAGGAGGGCGGTAACTTAAGCGTGCTTCTGGGGGGATGTAAGTTTGAATAACAGTTTTTGGCGCTTCAGAAATTATTGCCACAGGCATAAGCTGAGCGACAAAATCAATTGTTGCGCTATGACCACCGTGACACTGACAATCTAAACACAGTTCATAATCTTGGTTGTCAGCCATTAACGTATGGTTATGGATTTCAGATGCTGTCGAGGTTGCATTAAATAAGTGAGTAAAATCATCAGCTTTATCGCAAACATCAGCTGGTGCTGAAAATACGATGTGGGAATGGTTCACTTGTTCGTTTTCGCCATCACCAAGGTGCAACTGATGCTCGCCTAAGTTAGTGCTGATAAATTGCAGCAACATAACGGCGACCATTAATTTTGCACATGTTTTAATGGCTGACAATGACACAAATGACCTCTGATAAATAACTCCTAGCCAAGCACTTAACAAGCAAGTTAAATAGCTTAATGAAAGTACCGGCTAGTCATAAGACAATGAGTTTACCTAAAAGTGCTAAACCCGCTAGCCTTGAATGTCATAAAAAATAACGCGATCACGGTTTATGATCATTTAGAATACACAATGCTTGGCATAATCTGCCGCTTCATTAGCAGTCCAATCACCACTAGGCTTATCTTTCATTTGTTTACACCAAGCTTCACTTCCTACTTCAGGCGAGCAAGCACTCAACCCTAGGACCAATGCTGCTGCAGCAAAAATAATCGTTAATTTAGCCGCTAAACGGTTGGTTTTATTATTGAACATTTAATTTTACTTCCTTGAATTTATAACAAAAATATATCTAAACTGGTTTTATGGCGCAACACGACACTGACATCACTGCTTAAGCCATGCTATGGCTTGTTGTTTTTGCTCTAACGGAAACCACGCTACTTCACCTTGCATGAATGGCGCAAGTAAATTAACCGAGTTACCTACCCAGTCAGGGCCTCCTACAAACACCAAAGCATCAAATGGCGGTAATTGAACTTTATCTCCGCCCATTAATGAGCTGACATCCCACCCTTCTAGCAACACATCAGCTTCGATGTATAATTTTACTTGGCCACTATTGTCACGATACTGAGTAATCAATGGTTGCAAGTGCGTTTGGTAATCATGGGTCGATAAACGTCCACTAACAAACAAGCTAATGACACCTGGGGAAATATCAGGGATTTGGCACAACATAACGCAACTCCAAACTGTCTATGCGGCTGCATAACGATGTATCAACATCTGTTTCAGCCTATATTATTGTTGATAGTAGCAAATCTTATCCGCTGTACTAAACAAAAGTTTGTTAAGCTAACCACAGTTATGATTTAAAAAAGTGAAGCGTTTTAGCACAATGATCAATATTACCAACCGTGTCAGCATTGAAGATAATGAAATTGAATGGCAATTTATCCGTTCAAGTGGTGCAGGTGGCCAGCATATCAATAAAGTGTCAACTGCGGCGCAGATCATTTTTGATATTAGGCAGTCTTCACTCCCTGAGTTTTATCAGCAAAAGTTACTAGCCAAAGCCGATCACCGCATTACTAAAAGTGGCAAAATTATTATTAAGTGTCAGCAAAGTCGTAGCCAAGATTTTAATCGACAACTGGCACTAGAGCAGTTTATTGAATTAGTGAAAAGCGTCGGGATTGTTCAAAAAGCCCGAATTGCTACTAAAGCAACTAAGGCTAGTCAGCGTCGCCGTGTTGACGCAAAAAAACAGCGCGGAGCGACTAAAGCGCTACGAAGAAGCAAATCTGATTATTAGCCATTACCGCGGGTTATCATGAAAATAATTCCCGATTTGGCTATCATTATCATGATAAATTACACTCACTTAAGTCCAATCATTTGAGCAGTAACATCGCAATTGACTTAACGCAGCGAGCTGCAACACTTTTAGCAAGGAATGAACATGCCAACGCAAGCAAAAGTTTTATTGGTTAACGGCCCGAACCTTAACTTATTGGGCCGCCGAGAGCCTGGATTATACGGTAGTGATAACTTAGACACCGTGGTTGAAAATGCTCGCCAATTAGCTCAGCAGTCTGGCTTAGGGTTTGATCATATTCAATCTAATGCCGAGTATCAGCTTATCGATGCGATTCATGCAACTGACGCTCAATTCATTATTATTAACCCTGCAGCGTTCACTCATACAAGTGTTGCACTAAGAGATGCGATCTTAGGCGTTAACATTCCCTTTATTGAGGTTCACATTTCAAATGTGCACGCCAGAGAGCCCTTTAGAAGTCATTCTTATTTTTCAGATAAAGCACAAGGGGTTATTTGCGGGTTAGGCATTCAGGGTTATGAGTTTGCAATGCAAGCAGCGATTAAGCACATTAAGGCGAAATAATCGCTACCCAAGTCAATTAAATTTAGACGTTTATGAGTAAATTAAAAGCAGATATCAAGGTTATCCAATCAGGCATCTTCAGTAAGTGGGACTCTGAAAGTGATGAGCTCCCCCGCTTTTTAGAAGCGACAGTCCATGTGCCAGCCGTAATAGACATGGAGTTCGGCTTTGTCACTCGCATTAAAAAAGCGAAAAACCAAGTGCTTAAATATTGTATCTATCATCCAAATATCCCTGATGCAGAAGGTAATATTGAAGCGCCTTACGATGGCGAAGTGTATATAAAAGAAAATGATTGGAAGTTTTATTTAGGCGATTGTATTTGGGCACCTGTGAGTAACAAAGTGGGAAACTGGCGCATGACACTAGAACTCAATGGTAAACTGATTGCCGATAAAACCTTTAAGGTTCATTCTGTACCTTCAAATTCCTAAGCAAACCTTGGCAATGTACGAGCTTTGTAAACTATGAAGCTTCAATAATTGCCCCATCGATAAAAGCACAGTTTCGTCCATGTGATTTTGCCTGATACAACGCACTATCGGCTAAAGTGAGATAATGCTGCCAATGTTGCACAAGTTCAGACGATAAAATAGGCTTAGTTGCCCCAATAGAAATCGTCACCTTGAGTGAATGTCCAGAATATTCTACCGGGGTATCTGCTATCACCTGATTAAATCGTTCCAAGATATGCTGTTGCAATTCATCAGACTCAAGCGCTAATAATATCAGGAACTCTTCACCGCCCCAGCGAGCTAGCACATCGTTTGCTCTGATTCTGTTTTGCAAACGAGTAGCACATGCCATTAACACTTCATCGCCAGCGTCATGACCATGGGTATCATTGATTTTCTTGAACAAATCACAATCCAAAATGAGCACACTGTAATACTCTACGCCTGTTTTAGTGATGTTATGCTCAACAAAGTTATTTACAAACCGGCGATTGTATAAACCCGTCAGTGGGTCTTTATTCGATTGTATATAGAGATTTTTGTTAGTTGAACGTAATGTTGAGATACGTTTTTTATTAGACGTATAGCGATGAATGAGAAGCGCGATTCCGATAGTTAATCCACTAAACACTAAAACCCACAACTTTTCTTGGAGCTCTTTTTTCTCTAACGTGGCAGCTTTTAAGTTATTCTCCGCAGTCAATAACGCAATTTTTTCATCTTGTAATTGCGCATCGAATTTCACTTGTAACTCATAGATTTGTTTTTCACGTTTATCGAACAGTTGCCGTTGAGTGCCTTCATAATAAGTGGTCAAATGTGCGAGAGCTTCTGGGTATTGAGCCGTTTCTTGGTAAATTTGGGCAAGTAATTGATGTGTTTTTAAGAGCCAATCTTGATTATTAATATCTTCAAAATCTAGCAATAATTGGTTTGCATACTCTGTTGCTTGCTCATAGTTTTTTTGACTAAATCTTACCTCACTTAAACCATATAAACATTGCTTTGATGCTAGGGGATCTAAGGCTTCGTGAGCAAGGGATAGACATTCCAATATAATCGGCTCTGCTTGGCTCATTTGTTGTTGCTGCAACAATAATTCTGCTTCAGTCCATAATGCATTTACAATTAACTGCACATTGTCTGACTGACGTGCTGCAACTGTACTCTTATGGCTAAAATCTGTCGCGGCGGCGATATCGTTAACCTGCAACATCAAATTACTGGCATTACTATATAAAACAACCAGTAGTTCATAACTGATATTGTCGTCCTTCAACAACAATTCGGCGGCTTTCTGATTGTATTCAATGGCATTTTGCCAATCTTTCAATCTCGAATAAACTACTGAAATATTTGAATATATTCGCCCTAAAAAATGATGTTGGTTACTCTCATCTAACAATGAAATGGCTTTTTGATAATCACTTAAAGATGCTTCGTAGTCTAAATTGCGTGAGTGTAATATACCTCGAGTATTGAGTGCTCTTGCTAATAGTCGCTCATAATGAATTGATTCACAGATTACAATCGCTTGCTCAATATAGTCAAAAGCCTGTTTGCTTTCACCTTGGCGGGCAGCGAGGATCCCTTTTAAGGTCAAGCCTTCTGCAAGGATCCAATCCAGCTGTTGCGATTGACCATACTCAAATAATTTCTCAGCGGACTGGGACGCAGCATCGAGATCCGATTTTGCAACAGCAATATTATGGAGAATGCGATAATAAACAGCGGTGTAAAACACATTATTATCAAACACGCCTGAAGTGTTCATGCTTGTTATGGTATTAAATGTGTTATCTGGTGAATTTTCTGCTTGAAAATAAAGCTCAACCAACTGTCGCCCTTGCTGACTATCATTAATCGTGAGCAAAGGGTCAAAAACCAGTTCATTGGCAGATAAAGTCAAACTAAAACCACATAGGCCCAGGATACAAAACAACATTTTTTTAGCGGAAATACAAAATAGCTGCTTCAAATAAACCTCTAAATCCTAACCAATCAACCTACGGGCTCAGTAATATATGCCCTATTCAATAGCTGAAATACTATTAACATCTGAAAACTGAGCCTCCATCACTAAATTTATGGATAATCTTCTTTTAGCCTAGGCGCTATTGCCATAATTACCAGCCTTTCAGGCTAGGGATTTCCCCTTAATCTAGTAAAGCTTGATATAATCACCGTTTATATCTCTATTCGCCACTGAGCACTTATTTATGTCTTTGCAAACATCATTAACCCATGCCATCGATCGTAGAGCAACATTTCTCGCTCAAGCAGAAGCCAGTCAAACAGATTGCTTTCGTATTTACCATGGCACTGTTGAAGGTGAAAATGGACTGAATATTGATCGCTATGGCAATGCATGGTTAATTCAAACATTTCACCAGACCTTAACTGAAACGCAGCTGGAAGAATTGACTCAAGTCCTCACAGAATTAACGGCATTACCTGTCATTTATAATGATCGCTCAAAACGCAATTCCCGTGTCGAAAATGCACTACAAAGTGACCATCACGAATTTGCTTGCTCTGAACAAGTTATTAAAGAGAATGGCATTCAATTTACGTCTAAATTACGCCATGAAGGACAAGACCCTCTGCTGTTTTTAGACATGAGAGTTGGCCGTGAATTTGTTAGAGAGCATAGTGAACATAAAACGGTGCTGAATTTATTTTCATACACCTGTGGCATCGGCACTGCGGCAGCAATGGGCGGGGCAACTAAGGTCACGAACGTAGACTTTTCTTCTTTTGCATTAGCGGCGGGAAAGAAAAATGCCGAACTTAATGGCGTGACAGAAGTGTGTGAGTTTATACAAAGTGATGCTTTTCCAGCTTTACGTCAGCTTGCAGGCCTTAAGGTCGGCGGACGCCGTGGGCAAAAATTACCTAAATACCCAAAGCTGCCAGCAACACAATTTGATTTAGTCTTTCTCGATCCCCCTCGCTTTGCTAAAAGTCCATTTGGTACTGTCGATTTAATCAATGATTACCAAGGCTTATTTAAACCTGCCATGTTAGCTACAAAATCTGGCGGCACGATTGTGTGTTGTAATAATGTCGCTAAAGTTGAGCGTGATACTTGGCTGAAGAGCTTAATTCGCTGTGTTGAAAAACAAGGTCGGCGTGTGACTCATCAACAATGGATCCACTGCCATGAAGACTTCCCTTCATTTGATGGCAATCATCCGTTGAAAATGGTCGCGCTAAGCATTGACTAATACCAAAGCGCATCCAAAGCTAAGAACTGAGTATTGATTAGAACGCAGCAGCCTCGCTTAAACTCATAAATTAAAAAGCCGCAATATGCGGCTTTATTATTACTGATTAGCTGTTCTACTACCGGTGACTAGGGCTGTTACTTTGCTTAAGCCAAGATAATTTTGCTAAGTACTTTTGCTGACTCTTACCCATAGATGTTAACTCCAATGCTTTTTCGAGCGTTTTTTTCGCACTTAACACTTTGCCTTGTGCATTCTGTACTTTGGCGAGTTCATAATAGGCTTGATGATAATAAGGGCTGTTATTGATAAACTTTTTTAAGAATGCTTCTGCAGCAAAATAGTCTTGCTGTCTCGTCGCTTCTTGCGCCATTGAGTACCAACCGTAAGGTGTCTCATTCTCTAGCTGAATGAGTTGCTGATAAATGGCATCAGCTTCTAGTACTTTACCTTGTGAATATAATGAATAGTTATAGTTACTTAATAATGTCAGTGAGTTAGATTCAAACTGTAGGCCATATTGATAGTAAGCATCAGCAACTTGATAATCTCCCACTCGTCGATGCACCACAGCCATCATATTAATCAATGGAATATACTTAGGGGCAAGTTGTAAGCCTTTTTCTAATAGAGAGTAGGTCAAGGTTAAGTCATTGGCGAGAAGGGCATCTGCAGCGAGGTTACGATAAAACATAGCAAGAAACTCATCTTCACTGACCACCGCTCCCGTGCGATCGTTTCTATCAGGGAAATAATCTATGACGGTGAATTCACTACCATTAATATATACACCGCCAGCATCCGTTTCATATAAAAAGGTACGGACATGATCTGAGGTCACGACTAAGTCATTTGAAATATGTGTTAATAAAGGCGCCGAGTGGACCACTTGAAAAACAGCTCTCACGTTTAAATGCTTTGCCACACCATAAGTAAGCATAGCTAAAGCCATGCAATTACCAGACTTATTTTGCCAAGCTTGAGCCGTATTATAATTTAAGCCTTCGTAATTAAAATTAACCATTTTATTGTTAATAAAACGAACCACTTGATATCGCTTCGAAAGCTCAGCAATCTCAGGTCTTGCAATAAAGGCTTCAAGCTCTTCGACTTGATCTGGTAGTAATGCTGACAAACTCTCTACCGATGGAACTAAGTTATTTTTTGCTATATCCAAATCTATTGCGTTAACAAAATAAGCGCCATTTTCAGGAAGAGGCATTACATTTAACTTGGCTGAAGAGTGCGAGGTGGTGCTACAACCTGCTAATAAAAAAGATAACATGCCGCCAAAGAACAATGGCGTTAAGTAACCAACTATATTTTTGCGAAACGGTTCAACTGCGGTTCCATTTATCGTTAATCGCAACATCCTGAGCATAAACACCTCTTATCATCCTTAATATTATTCATTCTGCAGTATTCACTGCTTCATAAGCGTAATGAGCCATTGATATTGACATCAAGCTCATGCTTACAAATTCTAACCTAGCACACTTTTTATACACACCTCCAATAGTAAGTGATGAAAAATAATTTCAAACAAACAAAAATCCTTCTTTAAAATAGAGTCTTATGGGAAAAATTAACTAATAAAAAGGCTGCCAATTGGCAGCCTTTTAGTTCATTAAATGAAGCAACGTGCGAATTAATCTTCGTTAGAAAGCGTCATCTTATTTAAATCGATGCCATCACTATTCTCTACATATCCCTGTTGTGTTTCTGGGATTTTATGCGTTTTATCTTTAATGGTAATTCTTGATAATCGACATTCAGCATAAACCTCTGGAGCGAAGTTATATTCGAATTTATCGTTAGTTTGTAATTCAAAAGGCTTCTCTGGATCAGCAGAGAAATGTTGATTTGCCAATAAAGACACACCGTTTAAACTATCGTCCATACAACCTAATAATTTAACCGCAATCACTCCTTTTTCAGCATACTCTTCATAAGTACCATTATTACCTGTGTACTCGTTAAGGTGTAAGGTTTTACCTGAAATAGGGCAGCTAGCATTAATACCATTTTCTTTTAAAATCAGGTTAAGCTTTCCTGCTTGACCCAAAGATAAGAAGGTATTTTTAGCAGTACTAAAGATATTTTCTTCAATAGAACGACTTTCGTCATCAATAAGCTTATCGCCTTTCGTCCAATTTAGTGTTGCTTGTGTTAAGTCACAGCCCATTAAATTAGGATCAACGTCTCCCACTAAACAACGCTTTAGATCACGGCTAAATTCAGGATAATAAGCCGCACATTCTAATTCACGATCATTGTCTTCAGTCTTAAATGCTTGCACACCACGGATCAAGACACCGTAACTATCTGGAAAACCACTGTCACGTAAAATCACAGGCGTATAAAAACGATCAGCAGTAAACGTTATCCATGCTTTTTTAAAGCCTTGATCCAGTGACTCACCTTCGACAGCGTCAAGTGATAAGTTATGTTTTTCCGAGCCTACTCGTACAATTAAATCACGATATGCATTTGCTTCATTTCGTGCGCCATGAGCTTCATAATCATAGTCACGCTTTTGATATTTAACAGAAATGGCATACTTTGCACCTGGAACTGTTGGCACATAAGTGCGCATTCTAACGGTTCCAAGTTGAGTTTCACCGCCACAGGCATGCGTATCTAATTCAGCAGCATAACCTTCACCGTCAATACCATATGTTGTGGCATAACCCACTTCCATTTTGGCATCGCATGCTTGGTTACGTATATTCTTAATGGCGTCGCGGCGCTCATCACCTTCTAGGTTTTTAACTTGTGCCCATTGCTCAGGGAACATTTTCTTTAACGTTTTACGGGTCCATTGAACATCAAAGTACATTTTCTCATCTTCAGAGTACAATGCCTTCAGTTCTCTCTTTAACGAATTAGGGTTTTCCTCTTGTAACTCAGAAAAATCTAAATCATCAATGATCCCCCAAGAACCATGATTAAACTGCTCTTCATAGCCGTAGAAGTATTGTCCTGATACCAGTTCAAGTTCATCAGCTTGAGCTACAGAAGCCGTTGAACAAGACAGTGCTAACAGCATCCCTAATTTAGTTGTCAATTTCATTTAAAATCCTAGTGTTATAAGTTGCACAAAATTATCTGTCATCTTTTAACACTCAGTAATGCAGCCCACAGACCCGCCTGTGCTGTCACTTTGCGTCCTCATTTTGCAACGAGTTTGCCATTAGAGTATCTACAGTTTAAAAAAAACATGCGAATTTTAACACCAGCACCAAGCAGTTAACAAGTCAAATTATTGACTATTTACATTATTATAACTCACTGATAATTAATGAATGTTATATAGGCTCACAAGATAATGGCATAACAAACATTGAAAATTACAACTAATGAATGACATACAATAAGCAAGATAAAGTGCAATTTCATAAACTAAACTGCGATATAGCCCCCAAAACCACAAAATACTAACTAAACTTATAACATTAGCCGCATTATCTTATTGCAAACAATTTTTTATAAGATAAATTAATCATATATATCATTGATATATATTCACTTACTACATAGAGATTTCAAAAATATGAAAATCAGCGCACGTAATTCACTTGTTGGAAAAATTCTTTCTATTGAAGAAGGTTCAGTTAATAACGAAATCGTTATCGAATTAGCTGCAGGTGTTGAAATCACTTCTGTTGTCACTAAAAAATCTTGTGAGCAACTAGGTTTAGTGGTTGGTGGCAATGCTTATGCCATTATCAAAGCTAGCAATGTTATGGTTGCAGTAGATTAATTTTCTATTTTAATTTTTGGAGTGCTGCTTTAATTGCGTTCTAAAGCATTATAATAGTGATAAAAATGGAGTAATGATGAAAGTCATTACTCCATTTTTTTAGCATTGAATTTCATCCTAATCCCCTCCTTTGACACCAAAATAAAATCAATGATAGTTACCGCAGCTCAGATTAATGCTCATCAGCAAACTCAATAGTCACTCTCATCAAATCACCTTTTATCAATGACAAGGGTTTAAATTAACGCAAAATCCAGTCCTTAAAAGTTAACAAGTGGCAAGCAAGTCACCTACATCTGTATCTTTGAACTTAACAACTGCATTCGTGAGATTAATTACATGTTAATTTGTGTCTGTTTTAGCGTAATAACCCATCAATTTAGCTTGATAGCATTATCTTTAGCTCCGTCATAATCTATAATCAGCATAACTAATTAATTTAAGTCATATATAAAGGCATACCATGTGGTGATGCGTTAAAGCAGTGTGTTACTTTTTTCATTGCTATCCAAAGGAGTTTCATGAATACAGTCTATTCTATTGGAGAGCTTGAATCGTTTCTTGTAGCGATTTTAGTCCTATTCATTGGCCATTCGGTCAACCGTCATTTACCCGCTTTTAGAAAATATAATATCCCAGAACCCATCGTGGGCGGATTGATCGTTGCCAGCTTTATTACTTTGCTGCACTTCAATAACATCAGTCTTCAATTTACGCTATCGATGCAAAACACCTTGATGCTAATGTTTTTCAGCACCGTTGGTTTAGCGGCAAGTTACAAATTGCTTATGAAGGGCGGTAGTAAAGTCTTTTTGTTTTTAGGCATCGCCTCTTTATATATCATTATCCAAAATGGTGTTGGCGTAACCATGGCTACAGCATTAGGTTTGGAACCTATAATGGGCTTAATTGCTGGCTCTATCACCCTCTCAGGAGGTCATGGTACTGGTGCTGCTTGGGCACAAACCTTCCAAGAGAACTACGGGATGAACACCCTTGAGTTTGCCATGGCTGCAGCGACGTTTGGCTTGGTAATGGGCGGTATTATCGGCGGCCCTGTCGCCCAGCGATTGATTAATAAAAACAAGCTGGTTTCATCCTACGGTGTAGGAGGTAATCATCATGAAGATCACCCAGATTTAGTGACCTACGACCAGCTTGAAGAAGACAGGGTGACCGCTAAACGGATTTTAGAAGTTTTATTTGTCCTGCTGTTATGTGTTGCCGGGGCGAAATGGTTCGGTAAATTTGTTACTGCATACGACATTACTTGGCTGAAAATGCCTGAATTTGTTTATGCACTATTCTTCGGTGTTGTTATCACCAATGCCACTGAGTTAACCCGTGGGTTTAAAATAAACAGTGAGTGTGTTGATATCCTCGGCACCGTGTCATTAGCGCTATTTTTATCAATGGCATTAATGAATTTAAAGCTATGGGAGATTTTTGATTTAGCGATTCCACTGTTAATTATCTTGCTGACCCAAGGCATAATCCTGGCTTTATTTGCCTACTTCGTCACCTTTAGATTAATGGGCAGTAATTACGATGCAGCTGTTATGGCTGGCGGTCACTGCGGCTTTGGTATGGGCGCAACCCCAACTGCGGTTATGAATATGGGTGCATTAGTATCAAGAACAGGCCCTTCACCACAAGCCTTTATGGTCGTGCCAATTGTAGGCGCGTTCTTTATAGATATTGTTAATGCGATTATTTTGCAAGGCTATCTAAGCGTGATTGGCTAAGCCTTCACCTGTAAAAAACGCCACTCAATAGTGGCGTTTTTTTATGGTAAATTTGTCAAGGGAATAAGCTAAAACATCAAGCTAAATTACTCACCATTGCCTAATCAGTCATCAATTAATCGTGAGAATGGCCTTCTTCAGCGTGCTCTTTACCTGCACAATGTCCACATTGATTAATTTCAAAACCAGCATCTGTTTCGGTTAAACGCCCATTGCTGATAAACAAATCAACTAATTGAGCCGCATTCATATCACTGGCTCTACAGGTATGAAACTCTGCATTCTCGCCAAACTCCTGCGCCATAAGAGCAAGCCATTGCTGATGTGGTTGTGGCGTATTCTGTGCCTTCATCAACTTAATAACATTACGACCGTGAATAGAGTCAGACATTTAACGATTCCTTATATTGAAAAATTCATTTTACGATAAAGCGGCGTGCCCACTCGTGCGATAGCTCATGGTTTAACAATAATTAATCTACAATTTAAGTTCCCACTCAAGATTCGGTATAGTGTCTTTAAGAATTCAACACTGTATTTGTAGGCATCATGGCGAAGCAGATTTCTCAAGAAACCCAAAACGAAGCAATGAAAGTGGCCAAAGCCACGCAAAAACCATCGCAAACCAAAGAGCAAACTAAGTTAATTGCTCAAGGTATCGAAAAAGGCATTGCGGAATATAAAAAGCAGCAAAAGGCAAAAGCCCGCGGCCGAGATAAACAACGTAAGCAAGACTTAAAAGCCAAGTCACGCCAAGAAACGAGTGAAATTGAGTTTATCGCTGAAGCACCGACCTCATCGCCTAAGTTCCCTTGGATATTACTGGCAGCGAGCTGGGTGGGATTTTTAATCTATGCCTTATTAAATGGCAACTTAAACATTTAAACTCACTCTCAAAAAATAAAAAGTCAGCATTTGCTGACTTTTTTGTTTTAATTGCGAGTGAATCATTAGCTACATTTTTAATGTCACATCTGAAGTAATTTTAGTTGAGCAAGCTAACACATAACCTGCTGCGATTTCTTCCTCGCTTAAGGTGGCAGTGCTAGTTGATTCGGTTGTTCCCGAGGTCACTTGGCATTTACATGCCCCGCAAACACCACTTCTGCACGCTGCAATAATCGGTAACCCTTCAGATTCAATACCATCAAGTAAGGTGTCATCAGCCGATAAGGAAATCGATTTATCAGCAATGCTCAACATAAACCCACTGTCACTATTGGCATGACTTACCTTAACTGCAGGTTTTGCTGGACCACCGAAACTTTCTTGATGAAAGTTGAGCATATTAAAGCCGCTGGCTTCAACCAGTGACTTTACCGCCACCATATAAGGCTCAGGCCCACAGACAAAAATAGTCCGCTCCATAAAGTCTGGTACCAGCTGAGCAAGCTTTGCCATATCGAAGCGGCCTGACATTCTGCAGTCATTAGCAGTGTGATTAACCCCATCCACAAGCTCAGGTGCCGACTCTAAAAGGTAATTCAGATTAAACTTCGAGCTTCTATGCGCCATCGTATTTAACGTATCAGCGAAAATAATGTCTTGTTCGCTTCTTGCACTATGCACAAAGCCAATATCACTACCGACTTTGGTATCGAGTAACCAACGAGACATTGAGTACATAGGTGTTATGCCGCTGCCAGCACTTAAAAATAGATATTTATCTGCCTTCACATCGACAAGGTTAAAGACTCCATCAGGCCCCAATGCAGAGATAACATCACCTTCATTAATATTATCAGCGGCAAAGTTTGATACTTTGCCATCTGGAATACGCTTAATGGTGACCACTATAGAATAGGGACGTGAAGGTGACGATGACATGGTGTAACTGCGATAAACCATCTCGCCATCAATTTCGAGTTTTAAGGTAATAAATTGACCCGGTTTGTAATTAAATTTAACCGGCGTTAAGCCTTGAAAGCGAAAACTAACGACATCATGAGTTTCATTCCACTTTTCTACACAGCGAAGCTTTATATCGCCACGTTGCCAATTATCTGCAGCTAAAAATTCAGCATCAGAATTAAGCGATGCAGCCGATTTATTAGCAGTGCTTGCTAGTGCATTCGACATTGAAAAACCCGATACCGTTTTGGTTTTTTCAGCTGAGTCTTTGATCTCGTCTTTTGTTGATTGCACCGCAGATAGTGCTGCAGAAAATGAAAATCCTGATGAGCTCATAGGGCACCTTTCACTAGGTCAATGATAAATAACTAGAGATGTAAATCGGTGATACAAGCTGATAGCCTATATCACCGTATACAGCTGATTAAGCGGCCTTAATCATTGCTTTAAGATCTGATTCAACATCAGTGGTATTACGTAAACCAAACTGATCTTCTAACACTTTAGCTAAGTTTTCAGTTAAGAAAGCTGGCGGCGTCGGACCGGTACGGATGTTTTTAACACCAAGCGATAATAGGGTTAATAACACCACAATCGCTTTTTGCTCAAACCAAGATAGAACAAGGCTTAATGGTAGCTCGTTGATGTCACATTCAAAGATATCTTTAAGCGCTAATGCTAACTGAATAGCAGAGTAAGCATCGTTACACTGACCCACATCTAATAAGCGAGGAATCCCATTAATGTCGCCAAACTCAAGTTTATTGAATTTGTACTTACCGCAACCAAGTGTCAGGATAATGGTGTCGTCAGGCACTGATTTAGCTAAGTCAGTAAAGTAGCTACGTTCAGATTTATCACCGTCACAACCACCGATTAAGAAGAAATGCTTAATTGAGCCGTTTTTCACATTCTCAACCACTGTAGGTGCAGCTTCCATTAGGGCATTACGAGCAAAACCAATGGTGATCTTGTGAGGGATTTCATCATAAGTGAATCCTTCAAGCTCTAATGCTTTATCAATCACTTCGCTAAAATCTTCACCTTCAACGTGAGTCACACCAGGCCAACCAACGATACTACGAGTGAAAATACGATCTGAATACTCACCCACGTTCGGGTCGATAATACAGTTAGATGTCATCACAACAGCGCCAGGGAAAGTGCCGAATTCACGTTGCTGGTTTTGCCATGCACTACCGTAGTTGCCTACAAGGTGCGGATACTTTTTAAATTCTGGATAAGCTAAAGCCGGTAGCATTTCGCCGTGAGTAAACACGTTAATGCCCTTGCCTTCAGTTTGTTGCAAGATAAGCTCAAGATCTTTCATGTCATGACCAGACACTAAAATCGCTTTACCTTTAACTGACTTGGTATTCACTTCAGTCGGCTCAGGGTGACCAAATGCACTGGTTTCACCTGTATCAAGCATCGCCATCACGCGGTAGTTTAGTTGGCCAATTTGCATTGCTGTGCCAAATAATTTGTCGCCATCAACAGAATCCTCACCAAGGAAAGACATGATTTGATGGAACTCACCAGCAACATCAGCATCTGTTTGTTCTAATACGCGCGCATGCTCCATATAAGCAGCTGCGCCTTTAAGGCCGTATAAACACAATAAGCGAAGGCCAAGAATATCTTCGTGGACGTCACCACGGTTTGGCAGTGCTAATGGCGCTTGATCTAACATTTCAGGTTTTGAAGCAGCAAGGTTTAGTGAACCTTGTGCAATAACAGCTTCAGGCTCTACGCCTTTGTCGGCGCACGCTTGCTCGTAAGCTGATTTTAATTCGTTACGGTAATCTTGCGCCTGATAGGCGTAATCCATTAAACGTTCATCATCAAAGTTCACGTTAGTTAACGTGGCAAAGAATGCTTTAGGTACAAAGGTATCAATTTCAGTATTGATAATATTAAATTCACGCGCTTTTACAGCATATGCCGATACGCCCTGCAACATATAGATAAGCAGATCTTGTAGATCTGACGTCGATGCTAGCTTGCCGCACATGCCTTGCGAATAACTACAACCATTCCCTGCTGGGGTTCTCACTGTTTGCTCACATTGAATACAGAACATTGCCTTTCTCCTGATGATTACCTAATCATGCATTTAATTTACATGTTTAAGATTAGTTTACGCTCATCATCGAAAAGCAAAACCGATTTTTACGATCTTTATCTGTTTATTTGAGGTTGATCACTTTCAGCAAAACCTAATATAACGCCAGCTTCAGGCAAAGAGTAGGCTTATCATTAGCTTAAACAGGCACCACTAAATCGATAAATATTTGAACAACGACCAATAAAAATAGCCAGCAGTAGTGCTGGCTATTTAGTTTATAAACTAGAATGAAAAATCGGCATTAATTGGCAATTAACACACTAAAGCGGCGCTGTAGGTTTTCAGGATCTTGTCTGCCAAATTTAAGCAATAAATCATCTTTACCGTCTGCATTAATATCTACCGCTGATAACATGGCCCCTTCAACAGGGATCGTTACAGACCATTCTTCGGCGCGCTTTTTAAAAGGCTCTCTACCCGCTTGACCATAGTAAATATCGAGTTCTTCATTATCATCTGACAATAATAATTCTTTAAAACCGTCACCATTAATATCCGCTAAAGCAACCACTGGCTCACCACTTTGGCCCGAGGTTAAACTAAAACTCAGCTCAACTTCTTTACTGACATTGGCTTTGTCTGCAAACATACTGGCATCATTCATTTTAAAAACGTGTACATCTTGATCGATACTGCCAGACAATAACGCACTGACAATCTGCGACAAACCAATATCAAAACCTGCGACAATCACTTCATCGACTTCATCATTATCAAGATCTTCAAAACGTAAGCCTGTTAGCGTACCATCCGCTTTAATGGTGGTGTTTGCTTCTCGAGGGAAGGTTAACTTGCCATTATTGTTAATGCCTAAGTAAATTTCATAATCATTAACTCTATCGAGTACGCCTGAGCTTTTAGTGTATCTCACCACCAGATCGCTGATGCCATCGCCATTCACATCACCGATGCGCTCAACTTTGCGGTAGAGCAAATCACTTTGATCTAAATTCTCACCATAGGCATCACGTTTATTCCACCAATCAACACCACTGATCGGCTGGCTGACTGAGATAAACTCTGCGATTTCAGAAAACTGCCCATCTTCTTGTTGGTAATAGACTTCAAGTGAGCCTTCACCAACTTTAATGATGTCATCGCGCTGATCAAAGTTCATATCACTGTGATACAGCTTGGCATGACTATATTCTGCCCCATTATTTTTAAGCTCAACCACAGGAAGAAGGGGTAAAGATTGTTGGATAAATCCACCGTCAGCTTGGCCTAATAGCACAGCCGTTTCTCTAAAGTCACTGATAAGAATATCGGCAATATCATCATTGTTAATATCAATCACGAAATTGCCGCGAGAAATATAATCAGCTTGCGTCGTCACAGAAATAGACTGAATATCTGCCACTTTTTTAAGCGAACCTTGGGTGGGCATAGCATCAACGGAGTCTAATGACTCATTAGGTTCAGTCGTTGATACTAACAACGTGTTTTGCGCTGGTGAATATTGCAGTAAGGCATTATCGGTAACGAAAAAGAGCTGTTGAGTAAGTACTTCAGCTTGATTAGAACCTGAGACTTTAGCTGGTTCTAGCTCATTAATATCAAAGCTATATATATCTTTTGAGAGCTTTAATTTATCAAGCTGCACTAATGCCTCATTCTCAAAACCATAAATAGCTAACCAGCGTTCGTGATTATCATCAACGCCTACAGCAATTAATTCATTGCCTTGATGCTCAAGAATGTTGGCACTCACTATGCCTTGAGTTAGCTCAAAATCAGCATCAATATGATGAGCGGTAAATTGAGGAGTAAACGAGGTTTCAGCAGCGATAGATTGACAGTGAGCAGCTAACAATAGACCTGTGCAACTTACCAGTAGCGTATTCAAACTGGTTCGATTAAATAAATTCATCCTGAAATCGTATCCTTTGATTTTGTAATAACGTCAACATTAATGATTGCTTATGTTATTAAGATAACGAGTCTTGATGAAAGTTCACACAGATTAATTGTTACGATTAATTATGGACTTAAGAAAGGAGTGAGTTCCAAGCTGTTGGTCATTACAGAAGTTAATGCTGAAGTGCTATTTAACGTGTTTTAATCTTCGATCAGTAAACTGTCATAAGCTAATTTCACTTGCTCCTCACCATACGATCGCTCAAGGCGGCGCACAATAAAATGGCCTCTTGCCATGTCTTGGAAATGATCAATAAACAAAGTATTAATGATTGCTCCACCAGCTGCGCCAATTGCAGGTACTGCCTGCGCTGCCATTTTTTGAGTGACTTGTACCCCAAATCGTTCTGCAATCACTGCCACTAATTTCACCATGGCAGGGCCAGCCTCTTTACTAATTCCTTTTGTGGCAACGTACTCAGCAGCTTCAGCCAGTGAATTTGCAATAACGGTTCGCACCGCAAAGTAGCCTTTTTCAGCTTGATCATCGTCGTTAGACTCACCACCCAGTGCAAAAACCTCAAGACAAGCTAATTGAGTTTGCACATCGGTGAGCTGTTCGCCTTCACTGCGAGCAACATCCGCAATGGATCGCAGCATAATAGTCGTTGAAATAGGCAACTCCAGTGCCAATGCTGATAAGCCAAAAAAGCCGCCAACACCGCCACTCACTGCCACACCTAATTTGTGCCAGCGATCAGATGATTGCTCGCCCGGTACATCTTTCATGGTAAATAACGCTGCACTTGATGCTTTCATCAACGCCGCTTGCGTCACCTTGCCAATCCCTTCACTCACGGTTTTCGGCAGCATAGCAAAACCTTTCTCGATTGGCGTGCCAATAAAATCGGTCATCTTAGCCGCAAGTCCCGGGTTATCGAGTAACTGTTTTGCTTGAGCAAGCTGCAGCTTATCTTGTGGTGTAAGGCTCAAATGAGCTTCCTTTTATATTTGTTCGTTCGGCGCTAGCACAATGACATTGAAATAAAAAATGTATCGAAGGCGTATGCTTTCGATACATGCTTTCAGAAAAGCTAAGGCAATGCTCACTCAGTCAAACAAGCCTTACTCTTCAATCGTGACTTTTTCAATGATAATAGGCGTTTTAGGAACATCATCGTGCCCTGCAATAGTGGCTGTCTTAGCCTTTTCAATTTCTTTTACCACTTCAATACCAGCAATCACTTTGCCAAACACTGCATAACCCCAACCATTATTGGTCGTAGCGGTATGATCTAAAAAGGTATTGTCAGCAACATTAATAAAAAACTGCCCAGTAGCTGAATGCGGCGCATCGGTTCTCGCCATTGCAATGGTGCCTAATACATTGCTTAAACCACGATTAGCTTCGTTTACAATCGGATCGCGAGTCGGTTTTTCTTTCATTTTGGCAGTAAATCCGCCACCTTGGATCATAAAGCCTTTAATCACGCGATGAAAAATCGTGTGCTCATAAAAGCCATCTTTACAATACTGTAAGAAGTTCTTTGAACTGACTGGCGCTTTTTCCATATCAAGCTCAATGCAAATATCACCCAAGTTAGTCGTAAACGTAATCATTATTGCTCATACCTAAGTTAAATAAGGGATGACGTCACCCCTATGATAACGGCTATTATAGCGTGACATCATCAGCGTGAGTTATCTACTCGCTGTTTTAAATGCTATTTACCATTGAATAAATCCATTGCGGTGCGGGTCATCGCTCGCACGCCAGTTTTAATCGTAAGTGGATAATCTGGCGCAAATTGGCTCGAATGCAATGAAGGTAATGGCTCACCAGAATCTAGACTGGCCTGATACTTTTGGGGCTCTACACCCCCCAACCAAAATAGGGTAATCGGCACATTTTGCTCAGTGCGGCCGTACAACCCAAAATCTTCGCCAGCCATGACTGGCGGGGCGATAACCACATTGTCCTTACCAATTTCAGTTTCAATACTGGCTTGTACTTTTGCAGCTAATTGCGGCTCATTATAGGTTGATGGAATCGTTTCATCGTCATGCACATACACTTCAGGCGCCAGCTCTTCAGGTAAGCCTGCACTTAACGCAATCCCTTTGGTAATGCGTTTAATTGCCGCTATTTGCTGCTCCCTTACTTCAGGATTGTACGAGCGCAGTGTTAACTGCAGTTTAACTTCATTAGAGATAATATTGTGCTTAGAACCACCATGAATTGAGCCAACAGTAACCACATTGGGCTCAAGGGGGGATACTTCACGACTTGGGATAGTTTGCAGTGCTAATACTGTTCTTGCTGCGATCACCACGGGATCGATCGTAAGATGAGGATACGCCCCATGGCCGCCTTTACCTTTAATAGTAATATCCACAGAATCAACATTGGCAAGCGCATAACCGCTTACTACGCCTACTTTACCTGCGGGAATGCCTGCACTCACATGTAAACCAATCACACTATCTGGAGTGGGAAATTTGCTAAACAGGCCTTGTTTTAGCATAGCTTTGGCTCCACCACCGACTTCTTCTGCGGGCTGAGCTACCATCATTAACGTGCCTTTCCATTCTGATTTATGTTTCATCAGTTGTTCTGCTGCACCAATAAAGCTGGTCATATGGATGTCATGACCGCAACCATGCATGATCCCAACGGTATTATTATGTTCATCAACCGTAGTGACTTTTGAAGCATAAGATTTACCTGTTTGCTCAACAATTGGTAGCCCATCAATATCTGCACGGATCATAACCGTTGGCCCCGAACCATTTTTATAAATGCCTACCACACCGTAGCCACCAAAGTTATCAGTCACGTCAAAACCAAGTTCTGATAGCTCTTTAGCCATTCTGGCACTGGTGTTTTTTTCTTGATAAGACAACTCTGGAAATTGATGCAAAAGTGTATAGAGCGCTTCAAGTTTGGGCATAGACTTCATCACTGAAGCATCAAAGTTTTCAGCATAAAGTGAGGTGCTGCTTAATGCTGTGGCTAAAGCCAGTGTGACTGACAATGATACGGGTATAGCAGCAAAGCGTGCTGGTAATTTCATGTTATCTTCCTTGTGAACAGCTAGATGTCTAAGCCGCAGATAAAAACAATTTATTATGCTCTGTTAATAACCTAGCATAGGCTTAATGAATTTTATAATGTGTATAAAACAATAAACCTTTCAAAGGGAAATAATACGAGTGATGATGGAAACAGGTCGATTAGTTCGCTGGAATGGCAGTAAAGGCTTCGGGTTTATCGAGCCTGATAAGGGTGGCAAAGACGTGTTTATCCATATCTCAACCCTTAAACATATGGCTAGAAAGCCCATAGTTGGCGATCAGATTGAATATGTTGTAGAGCAGCAAGCTGACGGAAAAGTTAAAGCAGGCAAAGCACTCATCGTAGGTGTGGCTATCAATCCTACTCATAAATCTCGCCATAACTCTGGCAAAAATCATCAAGCAAAGCAGCGTCCACCAATAAAAATGAAAAAAGCCACCACGGCTTCGGGTACGATGAGTCGCATTGTCATTATCTTAATTGTCATCGCCATTGGCAGATTTGCTATTCAAGCCTACTACGATGTAACGAATGCTCCCGGTCAATCGAGTCTAGTTCAGCCTGTCACGATAGATCACAGTCCGACTCAATCGACAAAATCTTCACCGCAGTTTAGCTGCGAGGCGGGTAAAACTCACTGCAGCCACATGCGATCATGTGAAGAAGCGATTTTCTATATTAATCATTGTCCTGATACTCAAATGGATGGTGACTTTGACGGTGTGCCATGTGAACGTCAATTCTGTAATTAAATGGCATAGCAAAATTTATAAGGATCATAATGACAATAATTACTGAAACAGACCGCCTAATCATTCGTGAATTTAATCTTGGCGATGCAAAGGCTGTGCTTGAGTTTAATTCAGAAGAAGTCACCCGCTACACTGGCGATGCAGGCTTATGTAACACGCTAAAAGATGCTGAAAATATTATCCAAGAGATATGGTTAGCGGAATATAAAAAGTTCGGCTTTGCCCGTTGGGCTGTAGTCCATAAAGCCACAAATCAAGTCATTGGTTTTTGTGGTTTTAAAAATGACTCGCGAATAAATGCTATCGATATCGGCTACCGTTTACATCAAGATTTTTGGGGAAAGGGCTATGCCACTGAGGCAAATCAAGCCTGTATTGAGTTTGCAAAGCAGCACATGGATTTAGATATCGTCTACGGCGAAGTGGTGGATGTGAATCTTGGGTCAGTCAACATCATTAAAAAGTTAGGTATGACGTTTATCAGACAATATGAAGAAGAAGGCTTTACTTTACTGAGATACGCAATCTCGTTAAAAGGTAATCCACTACCAGCAAATTAATGGGATGAAGGCACAAAAAAGGCGCCAACGACTTCTATTAGGGCGCCCTTTATACATTCAACTCTTAATCGTCAGCTAAGGCTAAAAGTAAGCTGCCCAACCGATTAGAAAGCCTTGCGATGCCGTATCATAAGCAAAGTTATCTTCATTATCGTAATCAACCCAAGTGGATTTATAAGCCAAATTCAAATCAGACCATGAGTTAATTTGATACCGTGCGCCAGATTGAATAGCGGTAGTAAAATCAGTATCACTGCCCATCCCTGCATCAGCACTGATGTAAAATAACCAATCTTGATTTATCGGTTTTATCCAGCGCACACCAACCACAAAGTCAATCCAATCATCTTCAAAGTTAATGTCACTGAATATGGTATTATTGTCTTTACGATACAGTTGCATATCGATGTCGTTATCCCACCAGCGTAAGCCAACCATATAATCTAACGTGCTATCACCATAGTCATAACGCTTAAACCCTTTAGCCTCTAGTACCCCTTGGCGAATATCAATATCCCCCTTTAATACCAAGTTATTAGTATTATCCAAGACGTTATTCGTTTCGCCATTGAGCTTCATGAAACTATAATCAATGTAATATCCCCATTGGTTATCATAGATACTCTCAAAGCGAACCATGGCGGTCATTTCCAAGGTATCCAATATAAACTTAGGGTCGACATTTACCTCTAGGTTTTGATCAAGAAGAGTCGTATCGCCGCGGATATTCAACGCCATTCCATACAGCTCAATACTATTGTTCCACTGGCCCGTTTCACCTTTTGCTATAACAAGATTAGGCATAACAAGCGAGGCAATGATTATCCCTCCCCCTACTACACGCCTATAAGCTGATTTAGCATGCTTTAAGCAATCTCTTCCCTGTTTAATCATACAACCTCCTTGTTGAGCCATAGGTGTCATCGAGCCACATAAGTAAGCTTTTAATAAGCCGAACACATCTTTATTAAATTTTTCACTAAAAACAGTGTAGGACACTCATCAAACTTAACCAGCCATATTAATGATTTATAATCAATGTCATCTTAATATACTTCAAAAATAAGCAATTAAACCTTGCTATAAACCAAACAAACTCACCAAGAAACATACGGTTTTTGCCTCACGTCACGTAAAAAGTCGAAACAATTTTAGTAACAGACAAAATTATCACCGCAAATGTAAACCATTTAAACTAACTTTGTGAAACTTATGATAAATCACCCTAGCAGTCTGCCGCTAAAACGCATATATTTGATACAGTAACTGGGCTTTTAGGGACATATTCATGGGACGACACCATTGGCGTAAAATTTTCTCAATCTTATTTGTGCTCAGTATTCAATGTAGTGTCTTTTCTGTTACTGCTGCAGATGATATCAACCTAAAAAAAGTCGCTGAAGCTGAAAAACGCAGCGAAGCCATCACCGAAGCCCAAGGTGGCTTAATCATGGCTCGAGATGGCGAAACACCATTGACCGCCTTAATCGCCATAGGTCAAGCCATAGAAGAAAATGACTGGCAAGCCGCTGCCGAGTTTGTTGATTTACGATACTTGCCAAAAGGTATTAACCCAGAAGATGGCCCCGAATTACTCCGTAAACTGGTCATTTTATGGAACAAACAAAACATCATCGACTTGTCACAAATTAGCGACCAACCAACTGGCCACTTAAATGACAAACTCCCAAGTTACCGAGATTTGCTTGGCGTATTAGAAACGAATACCGGCCCCGTTCCCGTTTATATGCAGCATGTGCCCGACGGTAAAGGCGGTAAGATTTGGAAAATATCTAATGCTACTGTCGCCAAAATACCTGAACTATGGGATGAATACGGATATAGCCCCCAAATAGAAGCACTTGCTAACTTCCTACCTGAATTCTCTGCTTTTCATATGGAAAACTGGCAATTACTTATTCTCAGTTTAAGCATTCTTTTTGGTTGGATTGGTACGGGGTTAATCAGTCTTGCGGCTATCAGTATCGCAAAGCACTTTGAACCTAAAATCGCAGGATTAAGCCGCTTTTGTGGGCGTAGTTTGCGTTGGTTCCTGTATTTATCTTTATTGCAATATGCCGCGCTCGCACTCGGATTATCCGTCAGAGCAAGAGTATGGTTTGATAACAGTACCTTGCTGTATCTGGCCAACACCATATTAATTCTTGGCTTGGTTGAGCTTTACTCTGCCTATAAATCAAAACAACTACATGACCAAGATAAAAGCTACAGTGTAGCCCTACTCCGCCCTATGGTAGCCATTTTAAAAATCGTCATTGTGGTCGTTATCGCATTAATGTGGTTTGAAAGTTCAGGCTACAACATGGCGACGATTTTGACAGGTTTAGGTGTCGGTAGTTTAGCCATCGCCTTAGCCGCGCAAAAACCATTAGAAAATGTGTTTGGCGCGCTGACGTTATACGCTGCAAGACCAATTAAACCTGGGGACTTTTGTCGCTTTGGTGCGACCTTAGGAGTGGTTGAAGAGATTGGTTTGCGTTCGACTCGAATTCGAAAGCTCGATCGCACCGTAGTGCATATTCCTAACTCGGTTTTTTCTTCTCAAGAATTAGAGAACTTCTCGGTAATCGATCGCCGCCGCTATAAGCATGATTTACGTATTAGCCTTGATACCACTAAAGAACAGCTGCAAATGCTATTGATGGAGCTACGTAAACTACTGTTATCACATCCAAGAGTGTTAGAGGTTGCCCAGCGAGCACGCTTTCTTGCTATCGAACGTGATGCCTTTGTCGTGAATGTCAATGCCTACATTGATACTGGGGATATCAATGAATACTTTGGTATTGCCGAAGACTTAAATTTTCATTTGCTGAATATTATGAAAGAGCTCGATATTCACATTGCGCCAATAGGTCAAAACGTGGTGTTAAATAATGCCGTACCTGCTGATTTAGAAGTGCAGCAACGGGCAGAACAAACGATTCGCCAACTTATTGATGAAGAAGCACTACCATTCCCTAATTACAGCGAAGACACCCGTGATAAATTTAAAGACAGTGTGGCATATCCCCCTATTGGCAGTGTGACAAAACCAAAAGATGTGCTCAAATCTCCAGAAGAATTAGAAGTAGAAAACGAAATCGAAGCTAAATCTTAATGTTACGGCCTTGCTAAACCACAAAAGCCAAGCAGTCGCTTGGCTTTTTGATTTTTTCAAATATTGATGCAATGCAGTGTCGCCTCAATATTAATTCAGTAACGGGTGCTCTGGCGGTAGTTGCTTACTTATCCATAACACCAGTTTGTGTTTTCTGTTTGGCCCATCATCCTTATCTTCAGCTAACGCTTGTATCAGGCCATCTTGCACCAATAAGCGATAGATGCACTCCACTTTATCCTTTGGTGAAATCCCCACTCCAAAATCTTTAAAACCTCTTTTTTTGGCATATCCTTCACCAATTTCCATGGCAAGTTTTAGCAACTTTGTATCATTTTTTCCTGGTTTCATTCTGAGCTCCAACAGGGTTCAATGTTTTCAAATTACGCTAATTGATTTAAAACTCAATGGCTTTTCCATCAGACTTGAGAACTATTTCACTTATTAGTGAGTTGGCCATACAATTTGCCCAGTGCTGCACCTTATCGACATGTTAAAAAATGAAATTGAGATAACTGATACCAATGAATACTGATGCCTTTGAAGTTAATCCACAACTGCTTGATCAAATTAAACGGCAAACTCGTGCCACTGACATTACTCAAGTAGAACTAATCCAATCACTTTGGAGTGGTTACGGAGAATTATTCAGAGCTCACTTATCAGGTTCAACCTATGACAGCGTCATTGTTAAACACATCAAGCTACCTTTGATGGACCCACAAGATAGCACCGCAGCACAGTCGCACCCGAAAGGTTGGAATACAGCCCTTTCTCATCAGCGCAAAATAAAATCATATCAAGTAGAGTTTAATTGGTATCAAGATTACGCCAATCAATGTAGCCAAGATAATCGGGTGCCTAAATGTTTATATCTAGAACAAGATGGTGATGACTGCTTATTGATACTTGAGGACTTAGCCACTGTTGGTTTTGGTAAAGTGCTCACCCGTGCTGATGATATTGCTATTAAAGCTTGCCTTAAATGGCTAGGACAGTTTCATGGCCAATTCTTATACCAAAACCGTGATACGAGCGAATCACCGCACTACTCAGACAACAAACACAAATTAGTCACAGATAAAGTGCTCACAGATAAAGTAAGTAAGCAATTACACGCAAAACTTTGGCAACAAGGTACTTATTGGCACCTTGATACCCGCCCAGACGAACTAGCAGCTCTCAAAGATTCAAGCCTAAAATCCGCTGCACAACAAATAGATACAGCGCTCAGCAATACTCCATTTCAAACTTTAGTCCATGGTGATGCCAAGCTAGCTAACTTTTGCTTTACCGAAAACCACCAACAAGCAGCTGCGGTAGATTTTCAATATGTTGGCCAAGGCTGCGGTATGAAAGATGTGGCATTATTGCTGAGCAGCGTGATGACTTTTTCAGAAGATGAATCGCAAATTACACAATGGCTTAATTATTACTTTAGCGAGTTAGTCATTAGCACCAAGCATCACCAACCCCACATTTGTACAGATAAATTAGAGCAAACATGGCGGCCATTATATTCAATCGCTTGGGCCGACTTTCAGCGGTTTGTAAAAGGCTGGAGCCCCAACCACTTTAAGATTAACCCATACACCGAAGCGTTAACCGCTAAGGCACTGGCTCGGCTTAAGTGATAACAGTGGCTGTAAGAAAATAATAAAAAGATACGCTTAAGTATTTCTGCAACAGCAAGGGAATACTCTTTGCTTTAGCAACTATATCGCTGACAACAAGCCTCCAGTTAAAGGTCACCCTCGCTCTCTTTTCTAATTCCTTAATTAGTTTGTTTTTTACTCCCTTTTACACTTTAAGTGGTTACAATCTAACCATAAGTTGGTATAAGTAAATACTAATGAAACGCAATCGCGATAAGCTGTTACCGAATGCATGAAGCATAACACTGGGTTTTCAATGGAATGTGATAATGAAAAACGAGATTTTTTTCTTTGGTGAATGGCAGGTTGATCCCAATAGCAATAGCGTAAACCTTGGTAAAAAAACAAAACAGCTTGAACCCAAAGCTATGGACGTATTGGTTTTATTATGCCAACGCAGCGGTGAAGTACTCAGTAGCGATGATATCGTCAATCACTGTTGGCCTAATACCGATATTGGCGATAATCCACTGCACAAAATTATCAATCAATTACGCCGAGCACTAGAAGATAAAGCAACAACACCACGTTATATTGAAACCATTCGTAAACGAGGCTACCGCACCCTCGCCGATGTTAATTTTCCCATAGGTCATGAAACAGTTGCTAACCATCAGCAGTGGAGTGCTGGTTCACCTTTCCCTGGTCTTCAGGCCTACTCAGAAGAGTTCTATGAAGTCTTTTTTGGCCGCAGTAAACAAATTAGCGTGCTACTTGAGCGTATTAGCCAGCAAGTTAAATTCGGTCGCGGTTTTTGTTTATTACTCGGCCCAAGCGGCAGTGGTAAATCATCGTTAATCAATGCAGGCATTATTCCTAATCTTACCGTAGGATCAGGGTATAACGGGGTGCATGTAGTCGCATACAGCAGCCTTGACTTTGCCGATGTCGCTAAATCACAACTCTTTATCGAACTTGCAGGAGCGATGCTTGATTGGGAAGTTAACGACCAACCTGTGTTTGACGGCGACAGTGCGGATTCGCTTTCCCACCGACTCATTACAGAACCACAGGCGATTGTTAATCAATGCAAACAAGCCATTAAAGCTAACCGTCAACTTCACACTCATTTTGCTTTGTTTATCGATCGTCTAGAAGTGTTATTGTCTTCACCGCTTTTCACCCATGAGCAGCGTTCTGCTTTTGTTGGCATACTCGAACAACTCGCCAACTCTGGCTGCATTATTGTATTAAGTGCTTGTCGAAATGAGTTTTACCCATTACTGGTTGGCTACCCTAGTTTAATGACAGGAAAGGGCCGTGGGGCGCATTTTGATTTATCGCCACCGACTCGTAGCGAATTGCTGCAAATGATCCGTTTGCCCGCTATTGCGGCTAATTTAACTTGGACCAGCGACCCTGATACTGCAACACCTTTAGATGAAATCCTCTGCGCAGAAGCTGCCAGTAACCCCGACGCACTGCCGATGCTGCAATACATGCTGCAAGCACTTTACTTAAAGCGCAGTAAAGACAACCAATTGCTGTTTAGCGTGTATCAAGAGTTAGGCGGCATTGAAGGGGCAATAGGCAAAAATGCCGAAGATGCTATAGCAGAGCTCACCCCCCAGCAAAAAGCCAGCTTGCCCCATGTATTTTCACTGTTAGTGACGCTAAGGGAAGACGAGTCATCGATCACTAGTCGCACCGCGCGCTGGGCACAGCTGCACACCAAAGAAGAACGCACCCTGACTCAGGCAATGATTAACAGTCGTTTGTTCGTGTCCAATTTGCAAAATGGCGAACCCTGCTTCAGCATCGCCCACGAAGCGCTACTGCGCCGCTGGCCAAGGGCAACCTCATGGATAGCTGAGCATAACCAAAGTTTGCGAATTAAAAGCAGACTCCATCATTTATCCACCCGATGGTTACAAGAAAACAAAAACCATGCCTACCTGCTGGCTGACGGTAAACCACTCAGAGAAGCCAAGTCACTCAAAAATAATCCCTTGTTCGAGCTTGAGCCTGAAGAAATTGAATTAATTACTGCATCGAGTAAGCACGAAAAAATCAAACGTTGGCAAAAAACCTTCACCATCTCGCTACTCTTTTTACTCACGATCACCTCGATTTTGGCCAGCGTTAAAAGCTTCGAAGCAGAAAGAATGGCCCAACAGAAAAGGCAAGCAGCAGAAGACCTTCTCGGCTTTATGGTGGGTGATTTCGCCGATAAAATGCGCGGTATTGGGCGTATGGATTTACTGGATGGTATCAACAAAAAAGCACTGGAATATTTCAGTGACGCTTCGAACCCAAACGATACCAACTTAAGTTTTGAGGCCCGCTTTCAACACGGTCAAACCTTAGAGGCCATGGGTGAAGTCGCCTACTCACGGGGTAAAACTATCGAAGCCAAAGAAGCCTTGTTAGCTTCTAGAGAAAAGCTCACCGCATTATTAATTGAGCAACCTGAACATTTC
Source organism: Shewanella sp. P1-14-1 (assembly GCF_001401775.1). Classification (NCBI taxonomy): domain Bacteria; kingdom Pseudomonadati; phylum Pseudomonadota; class Gammaproteobacteria; order Alteromonadales; family Shewanellaceae; genus Shewanella; species Shewanella sp. P1-14-1. The sequence continues at coordinate 97,481 of NZ_LKTL01000002.1, forward strand.
GAACTACTAAAAACCTTAGGGGCTAATGCGTTCTGGTTAGGGCAACTGGACTACGACCAAAGTGATTGGCAAGCAGCTAAAACATGGTTTGAACAATACTTAGCTTACAGCCAAACCATGTATGACTTAGCACCTGATGATAATGATGCAATTATGGAGCTTTCCTATGCAAATAATTCATTGGGTTCTATCTCGATAAACCAACAAAATTTTGATATTGCAGTGGATTACTTTCAACAATCTTTAGCATTAAAAGAAAATGCGTTAATTAGAGAACCAAAAAGTAGCCAGCTAATTGCTGATATTGCTGATACCCGTTCTTGGTTAGCAAATGCCGTAATAGCGCAAGGAGACGTAAATAAAGCTATTAAATTACACGAAAAACTGCAGTTGGAGCTATTAAGTTCCTCAGCCGAACTAACTCCTTATGCATTAGATCGACTATTTTCAAGCTATCAATTCCTATCAAGCTTGCTACGTTTTCAAAATAAAAAAGAAGAAGCTTTTTACGTGGCACAAAAAGGGTTAATGACTATAAACAAGGCGCTTACTCAAGATCCCGATAACGAACAGTGGCAAATTAATCAATTTTATTCATTATTTCGCTTACTAGAGCTTGTAGACCCCACTAATTCAGAAAGTATTAAATATAATGTGGACATTGTTAGTAAAATGCTGCAATCAAACAAACGTTTAAATAATTCACCTAAAAGTATGTATGTTAATGCAAGATACAACCTATCCTCAGCAAGATACTTTTATCAATTAAAACAATTCAAAAAAAGTAATGATCTAGCTAATATTGCAACCGAGCAATTTACTGAGATTTCAGCTAATTTCAATCAAGAAGTCAAATACAAAGCCTTGCTTTCTTCAAGTCAACTCCTTGCATATCAAGCCCTAAGAAAAATAAAGCAGCCTCCGTTTGACACTCGACCTTGTGAACAGTCAAAAACTCGACTCGCACTTATTGTTACGAAAAACTTTAACCCCCAAATAACGATACCATATTTAAAGTCTATGCAATGCTTAGGTTTTAGTATCCCCAGTGATTCAACGATTATTCGTAACATGAATGAAGCCGGCATCAATATCAATTTAATTAACTAAAAACAATGGAGCTACTATGGAAAATACTACTGGCCACGCAATATTCATCACATTAACAGTTACTTTAGGTAAGAATAATATTCCAATATTTTCATACAGTAATAATGACGAACCAATTATAATAACCAAAAAAAGTGTTATTACCTATGAGCTATCAGATGAAACAGAAAAAGGCTTAAAATTCATAGGAGCTACATTTGATACACCTTTTGATGGAATTATTGATGCTGTAACAGTCAGTAATGATGGTCAGCTTATTCATCTATTAGATTTAGACCAAATAACGGGTAAAACTAACTTCCAATTTGTACTAAGTAATGCGCAAAACTCATTAATGTTAATATCTAAAGATCCACAAGTGATTAATAGAGAAGAAAACTAGTTTATATTTTCAAATTCAATATGAAGTACTTAAGCTTCAATTTTTATCAAATTGACGATTAAATTAATCTTTTGTTCTTTAATACTTAATATCGTTATAACTAACGATATTAAGTAAAAATAGCTAACTGCAAAGGACTCAATTTGAGTCCTTTTTCAATTCCTCACCCCACAATTACATCCTTAATGATAATTGAGAGTCCTTAGTAACTAACTTTAGGTTATGGCTGACTATTTTTTATACTCACCTAAAAGGAATTACAATGTAAAACAGAGCTTTATGGAAAACCACTTTCTAAACTAAAAGGTTATTAAATGCACCCCTTGCAACATCGAAAAAAGCGCTCATCACAAGCTTACTATTAGCTTCGACTTCTTATGCGCAAGCTGCCACGCAACTAGAAATTGATGCCGCATTTGCGCCTTTAAAATCAACCGCCGACTTACAAGTCATTTTAAATGCGCCTTCCGCGCTCGATGTTTTGGGTAGCGACTTACCGGCTTTTATCGACAGCATTCAATTTGGTTCAAATGGCAATTCAGGCATAACTTTTGATAATTCGGCGCTACAAACAAATTTGACTGCGACAGAGGTGTATCAAATTCTGTCACTATTTGGCTTACAAACCACCATTGGCCAGTACCCTGATGCGCTAAGTTATACAGAAACAGATGAGTTATTACTTGAAAATGCTGTCTTACCATTATGTGATGCTGCAAAACCGATTAAACTGCGTGTGACTTTGAATAAAGCCAAAGAAGCTCAGTTTAAGTACCAACAGTCTAGCGTTGTTTGCGATGGTAATGTCGAGTTAACTGAAAATACCACTATCACTTATAGCCTAGTTCACCGCAAACGCACTCCAGAGGGGTTGCGCTTTGAAGGCGCTGGTTTTACTAACCCTTTCGATGCACATATTGAACAAGTAACTGTCAGCGATGATGGCCAAGCCATCTATTTAAATAACAATATTGAAAATCTAGGCATCGGTAAATTCCAGTTTATTTTTAGTAGTGATGACAGTGATCTGTTATTAGTGAGCCCTGACCCTCAGGCGATAAATATAAAAGTTTAATTAATACAAAGGATTAACTCGGAAGGTTAGCGAAAGGTTGTAGTTAACAGAGTTCGATAGAGTAATCACTAGAAAACGCAATCACTGCGGCGATATTAACTTTCTAGTAAGGATACTCGTTATGTTAGAACTCACTTCCACTGCTGAGAATCAATTAACCCAAATTTCTCAAGTGAATATGGACATGTTTATTGGCGACACCAAGACGGGCAATATCAATTGTCAATTTGGCGTCAATGAACGTCCACCGAGTACTAACCCTTTAAAACTTGAACCACAGTTTTTATCAAACAATTTAGCCAATCACACTATTAGTAATCACACTATTAGTAATCACACTATTAGTAATCACACTATTAGTAATCGCACGATTAGCAACCAGACTATTAGTAATCACACTGGCGCCCATACTAATGCTAGTACCAGTGCTAATACTGGTGCGAATAAGGCTGATAGCAATCAAGTCAATACAGATATTAACGCTATAGAAACTAAACTCGGTGGTAACGCCCTCAGCTCATTATCAACTTTAGTTGAACACATGATGGAAGCGATGATTGTTGTCGATGAGTTTGGTAATATTCAAATGGCAAATCGACATGCAGTATCTTTATTGCTTGATTGCGATAAAAGCTCAGCAAACTCGTTAATTGGTCAGCGCTGGCAGTCTTATTTGTGTGAGCCGCAAAAGTCGCACTATCAACAAATGATCCTTGAATCTAGATTAGAGCCAAGACCGCTAAATCACTTACCTAATGAAACGACACTTAACATGTCAAATGGCCAAACCATTGATGTGGAAATGTCTATCACTCATTTTCCTATGTCTGAGCCTTTATTTGGCATCATCATCAGAGATTTAAGTAAGTATCGCGCTGAATATCAACAGCTTTATAAATGGGCATCGACTGACTGTTTAACTGAATTAGCGAACCGAAGAGTATTTGATGCAGACTTAAAACATCATTGGAAAAACTGCCTTGAACAAGGCGATCCGATCAGTGTATTAATCATCGATATTGACCACTTTAAATCATTTAATGATAACTATGGCCATGTCATGGGCGATCGTTGTTTACAAAAGATAGCCAACGCAATTAAAAGCGCCTTACCTAATGAAGATTGCACTGCAGCGCGCTATGGTGGTGAAGAATTTGCTTTAGTGATGCCTAACTGCAATACCGAAGAAGTGCAGCAAACTGCACAGTTAATACAGCAAAACATTAATGCTTTGACCTATATGGATATCGGTTTGGATATATCAGTTACAGTCAGTGTAAGCCAAGGCCATGCTAGTGAAATTAACGGCCAATTCAGAACTGCAAATGCATTATTGTGCGCTGCTGACACCGCGCTATATCGTGCTAAAGCTGAGGGCCGCAATCGGATTAATGCTTGCTGCTAGAGAGGGAAGTGTGCGAGCAGAACATCATTACATGGCTCGCACCATTAGGCAGTTTATAAATTTATTACTTGTTGATAATTGCCCGCATTGTCTAGCCCACACATTTCATCATAGGCGGTTTGATATTCAAGGTTGGCAACCGAATAGTCATGGCTTTTTAGTAGGGCTTTAGCTTCTACAATCGAGTTCACGCACTCGCCTGAACCGGCGCCATTTAAGCCTACAAAATTATTACCAGCATCGGTCAGCCCCACTAAATAGTGGGTTGCATCAGCTATACCAATGATTGTCGCGATATTGCCTGATTGGTTCACATTATCCATGACGTATCCTCAATTGAGTTTGGTTCACTTAGTAACCATGTTATACGTCAACAATTCACATCTAGTTCAAAAAGCAACCAGCAAGCCACTTCTACTAAGTACCAATGACATTTAAGAGGTCATAACGCCAGTTAAAGAATGTTGTCCTTCATTGCCTTTCCACTTTCTTTGCTGTTATAACTATATGATTAAAAAGCAAGCATACTGACAAGGAATCATCATGGATTGGTATATCAAGGTATTGAAGAATTACATTAACTTTAAAGACCGAGCGCGTCGTAAGGAGTATTGGTTCTTTGTACTTTTCAATGTCATCGCAGGGATCCTACTAGGTATCCTTGATAACATCACCGGCACCTTAAACCCTGAAACTGGCTATGGATTACTAAGTGGTATTTATTCTTTAGCGGTATTCCTACCTGCCCTTGGCGTATCTGTGCGTCGTCTTCATGACACGGATAGATCAGGATGGTGGCTCCTTATCGCACTTATTCCATTCATCGGTGCTTTTGTATTGTTGTACTTTTTTGTGTCTGACAGTCAATCTGAAACTAACCGCTTTGGCCCTAACCCTAAGGGTAACGAAGTCGAAATCTAGCCTTGGAATTAAATAAGGGCTCAGTAATAGCCAACAAAGGGCAGTATAGTGCTAACCAGCGCTGTACTGCCCTTTAATATTACTGTTTGTTCAAATTTACCGCAGGCAAACCACATCGATTTCAAACTGTGATCTACACCTCTTGAGCCTCTGATTTATATCCCGCATGCTAATGCCCTTTTTGATTAATGGCTTGTTATTTAACACGCATTTTCAAAAAGATCCGTTCGGATGAAGGTAGCAGGAGAGTGGGGACTAACCCCACACCGACGAGGCAACTTTAGTTAGTGGATTATCCGCTAGTAAAGCACTCTTTCAGGTGCCACATTGTGGTGAGGACTGTTACTGGACGAGCCTCTGGAGAGACTGTAAACAAACGCTGTTTGTCAGCGATTGTCATTACAGCGCCGAAGGCGAAAGTGAGGCTGACTTATCAGTCACGCGAAACGCTCAGGCAAAAGGACAGAGGAGAGGATGACTGTATTCATTTATGGTCACTGTCGTTTGTTGCTGCCTAAAATCTACCTATGTGGGTGGATGCTCTGTCAGTTGCCCTCTTCAGTACCACATAACAGCCATATCTTTTCCTCCTCCATATTAATTTTGTTGTTTAATATTCGAGGAACACCATGAACTTTCACGCGTTATTAACTGATATCAATGCCATTGTTTGGGGCCCAATCACCCTATGCTTACTGGTTGGTACCGGTCTTTATCTCACTATTCGGCTTAAACTATTACAAATATTTCAGCTCCCTTTTGCCTTAAGTTTGTTATTCAAACCTGCAACAGGCAAAGGTGACTTATCATCATTTGCAGCCTTGTGTACTGCCCTATCGGCGACCATAGGTACAGGTAATATCGTCGGGGTGGCTACTGCGATAAAAATTGGTGGCCCAGGTGCATTATTTTGGATGTGGTTAGCCGCCTTTTTTGGCATGGCAACCAAGTACGCCGAATGTATGCTAGCGGTTAAGTATCGCACCACGGATGCCAAAGGTAATATTGCTGGCGGCCCTATGTATTACATTGAACAAGGGCTTGGCCTAAAATGGCTAGCCAAAATCTTTGCGGTATTTGGTGTTGGTGTGGCGTTTTTTGGCATTGGTACTTTTGCCCAAGTGAATGCCATTAGCGATGCCATGACGATTGCGTTCAATGTTCCTACATGGGTGACAGCAATTGTACTGACAACAATGGTGGCAGCAGTCACATTGGGCGGCGTCAAACGTATTGCTAACGTTGCCCAAAAGCTGGTACCTACAATGGCGCTGGGCTATATCTTAGCGTGTATTTGGATTCTGTTTAGCTTTTCAGAGCAAATCGTACCGGCGCTCGAATTAGTAGTTCACTCAGCCTTTACCCCCATTTCAGCTGCAGGTGGATTTTTAGGTGCGACTGTTGCCCAAGCGATTCAAATTGGTATTGCCCGAGGTGTTTTTTCAAATGAATCTGGCTTAGGTAGTGCCCCAATTGCCGCTGCTGCTGCCAAAACTAAAGAACCTGTAGAGCAAGGTCTTGTCAGTATGACGGGGACCTTTTTTGATACAATTTTGATTTGTACCATGACAGGTTTAGTCCTGATTATTACGGGTGTTTGGAATGGTGATACTGCGGGTGCTGCAATGACCAGTGCCGCATTTTCAACGGGAGGCTCAGCCATTGTCGGTCAATATATTGTGACAATAGCGCTAGTGTGCTTTGCCTTCACGACAATTCTTGGCTGGCATTACTACGGTGAACGTTGTTGGTACTACCTAACCCACAAACGTCTTGGAGACCAAGGGATTAAGGTGTATCAATTAACCTTCTTAGGCTTGATTGCTGTCGGTGCATTTATTCAATTAGATTTAATTTGGATGCTTGCCGATACTGTTAACGGCTTAATGGCCATACCAAATTTAATTGCAATTATTGGCTTAAGACATGTCATTATGACTGAGACACATCATTATTTTGAGCGAAAGAAAAAGCAGTTTTCACAGGTAAAACTGGCAAATTAGTACCTGCTACAAATAGAGTTCTGTTTTGGTGTACTTGTCAATTAAGTCTTGAATGGTGCCGTCATTTTTTAACTCTAAAATGGCGGCATTAATTTGTGGCATTAACGCTTGATGCTCTTTCCTTAAGCGCATGACTAACACCCCTTTTGAATGAATAGCAGCTAATGCGATTGGGAGGTTGAGCTTTTTCGCCCAATACAAAGCAGGTAAATCTCCCGAAATGGCAGCATTAACTCTGTTTTTATGCAGAGCTTTTATTAATTGTTTTTCAGAACTGAAGTCCACTCGAGTAAAAATATCATCATCGTGGTACAAATAACCAAATACAGTGCCTATTGGCTGCCCTTTGATCTTAGCAATGTTAGACCAAGCCTCCTGATTCTCTTTAAGCGTTATGATGTTTTCTTGAATATGAAGCACTGGCTCTGACTGAACAAATTGCGCTCCCATATCTCCTTCAGCAAACCAACTTGGACTCACAAAATCAAAATCTAATAACCCTTTTTCAAGTGCTTGATTTGTACGTTGGGGAGGAAAATCATGGCGCTCGATGTCGATTGAAGCCGTTGCAAGGATTTGCGGAACTAACTCACCTAATATACCTGAGTTATTCGCGTCTTCGGTAATATAATAGGGCACCCAACTACTTGAGCCATTGACATTATATTTAAGAGTGGTGGCATGCAGTTTTGCATGAAACAGCAAAACTGCACTCAGCAAGAATAAGTAGTACATTTTATGCAAATAATTATCCCCCAAAACGTACACACTTTAAAAAAGTGCCATCAAAATTAATTTTATCAACATCTTAAACTAAAACAATTGTGGAACATTGTTAAGCTGATTTTAGCCTTACTTGGAAAAAATAGCGTTCTGAAGATGACAAAAGTAGCGCCAAACTCGGCTTTTGTTCACTTAACTCACTCATTAGTAATTGATTCTTATCAAACTAACAATATAAGCGACCACTTAATTAGCGTTTCAGTTTACATTGCCTGTGAATCAAGTCATAGGCTAACCAAGTGGTTTATTCGAAGAGATGTGTTAAATGAGTAATCGATGTTGCAGTAAATTGGGTATTGGTTAGTCGCACCAACACTATGGCGGCGCGCTACTTCGCTTCTGTCACAATATCTAAGTTGAGCTTAATATCTAATGATAACGTCGCTAATTTTTTATCCATCAATGCACGGATCTTTTGCAAGTCAGGTAATAGTTGATTCGACTTCTTCGGGTTTACATTAATGTTCACCATCAACTCGGGACCTACTTTAGCAATACCTGTAATCTCAAGCTCTTGTAGGCTAGAACCGTTGGCCTCTGAGACACTTTCATGCACTAGAGAGCAAATCTCTTGGCTCGGCTTCATCATCAGTAGCTCTCTTAACGCACCAGTGAGCATGGTTAATGGCACCGATATAAAGTAACTACCGATAAGCAGCATCATGACAGAGTCTGCGTAGACGGCATATGCATGCCAAGGTGTATATGCCATTAACACAGCAATAATAAAGCCTGCACAAACTGCTGCACTGATAATGGTATCCATCTTCCACTGTTTTATTTCAGCAGCAAATAAGCCCGAGCGCTGCGGCCCGTTTTGGCGAGCTAAAAACCACCAAACACCAGCACACCCTAATAAACCAATGAAACCAAATACAGCCGCAATAGACATATCAATGGCTTTACCACCACTTAGTATTGTTGTCATCGCTGACGATAAGCTAAAGCACAGCAACATTAAAATCACCGTACCTTTAATTGCCACCACGAGGGGTTCGATGATCGCTTTGCCAAACGCAAATTGAGATCTTGAGGGAGCACGCATGTAACTCGAGGCGGCTAATGAAAGCATGGTAAGAAATAAACTCATCAGCGAATAAGCACCGTCAAATAAAATGACAATTGAGCCGCTTAACCCACCCACTACAACACCTAACACAGCAAACGCTAACGCTGCTACAGCTGAAAACTTAAGTAATTGTTTATCTTTATTTTTATCTCTTACACACATGAATTATCACCAATTAAAACCTGTGGTAATTATTGTCATTGGTGACTATTTTCTCAACAGTGATTCTTGGTAATAACAACCCCAAGATAGGACTAAGTATATAAATTGATATAAATCATAAAGTTAATGCGCACATTAAGCGTCAAAAAACATGACGCTCAGTGAGTTAGTGATACATTCGAAGGCTGAAAGGCATTAAAACTTAAACAGATAATCGCTGATCTGATCGCACAGCCAAGCGACACTTTCAGGTTGTGCGCTGCCTGGCATTGAAAACATGCAGTAATCTTCGTGGGTTAACCCATAGGTATGTTTTATCACCGCCAGTTTTTGATTTCTCAAATGAGGTCTAATCAATGGCTCAGGTAACACGCCCCATGCTTTTTCGGACATAATTGTATTCAACATATATTCGAAACTTGAAAAACCAATATGTCGCAATGAAAAAGGCTGTAATTCAGGGTTATCTTTGTCATTTAAGTAAACCATTACTGCTTGCAGTGATTCACGTAATTGGCTATCCGACACCCGCTTAAGGCTCGCAAGTGGATGTGTATGCTCGCACACTGACATCATTCGAATTCGCCCCAAGGGCAGATAGTCAGTATTGGCATCATCCACTCGTTCAAAATCAACACCAAAGGCAAAGTCCACTTGCCCAGTATTGACGAGGTTAGCTAAATCACCACTTGATGCTAATACAGTATTCACTGTGGTTGCTGTGAAGTGGTTATTCAGTTCTATAATAAAGGTTTGCCATACTTCATCAGGAAAAGAATCATCCCTTGCTAGCCAAATTTCCGAACGAAACTTATCGATCGTTTGCTCGCAAGTTTGCTGAATACGCTCACATGTTGCGACGACACTTTCGCAGTCTTTGTAAATTGACTTGCCCACCTCAGACAAGACTAAACTGTTACCAGAACGCACAAATAACTTAGCTGAAAGGCTCGTTTCTAATGCCTTCATCGCCATACTCAGCTGAGTACGATTACTGTTTAGCTGTTTTGCCGCCGCAGTAACAGAACCGGTGTCGGCGATTGCACAAAAGATTTCAAGCTGTTTAAGATTCATAGTTCAGCCGCATATCGTCAGGTTATAAAGAAGCTTGCTTTATTGCTGTTGACGCAGGTTAAATTGCTTTTGTGCCAACTCGTTATATTGCTCCAACAAGGTTTGCTCACTCGTATTGAGTGACAATGCTTGTAAATCAATTTTTAGCTGGCCTTGGCGATTAAACTGACTCGCAAATGTCCCCATATTCAACATATCAACTTGCCAATCTGTTAATTGACCAATCACATAATTACCAAATTGAAAGGCTTCATATTCGTTCAGTAGGGTTAAAAAATCACTAAACCCAAAGCCCTTTAATTGCTTTTGAGCGTTGAATGCCGCTAGATACCCCTGAGAAATGGGATCGTTATTACCGGATAAAGCTTGCTGAAATTGATATGAATGACGAGTTTCATGAACTAAAAATGCCAGTGAGGCATAAGGGTCTTCCTCTGCAAGTTTCTCAGGGTTGAGGTAAACAATGCCACTACCGCCTTTTTCCACATCGAAATCAAAATACACCATTTTGTTCGGATAGCTATGGTTATCAATAATTAATAGCGGAGTTTGGGTGCCAAAGCTTTGCACCGCTAAAGCAAATACCTTTTTAAGCCAAGGTATTTGCTCATCTATGGTTAAATCAGACCAATTTGCTATTGCTTCTGTCACATTTTTATCTTGGTTAATTAACCCAACTAAGCGATCCGCATGGGATATTGTTAACGCATAAGCTGGCGCAAGGAAGGCATCACTTTGAGGCTGAAGTGCAAAAGCTTGCGGCGCTTGTTGCTGTAATGCTTGATTCGCGTAAAAGCGGTCAGCAGCAAATGATTGCGAGGGACTCAGCCACAATAAAACGATGATTAAAATGGCTGAGACTATTGTAAATTGAGGCATAGTAGACTGGCTTCCAGAAAGATTATGATTGTTATACTGAATATTGCAACGCGCTGATATCGCCAAAGAGTATCACTTATATTCGCCTTATTCAGCATAGATTTAATTGAACTAAATCCTGCTCCCATTGGACTAATAATAGTATTAAGCATGACATGTAAGGCTTTATTCCTACTGAGTATTAAGGCTAATGAACAAGAAACCTGATCGCATCACTGCAATGCAACAAATAATGACTCAGGTGAAAGCCACGTTTCCATTAACTGAGCCCGACACCTTTGTATGTGGCCCTGAAGGGAATTGCCAAGGTTGTCCGAAAAAGTTACTCGAATTGGTTGATAGCGAAATCAGCTATTGGGAAGCGGCAATTGAACATGGCAACACACCACAGCTTGGCGATATTAGTCGCTTTGCTAAACTGTGTAAAAATGTAAAACGTGGTCTAGATAGAAATGGCGTCATTGAAAAATATCGTCAATATAAACAGCCTGAATAGTAGCGCTTTCATCAAGTTAGCTTATGTTCTATGCTTAATTAGCCCTAGCAATTAATATTGTTTTACATACAATGATGAATATATCGACAGCGATATCACAACACTAGAAAGAGGCACCAATGGATAAAGCGAAAATACTTGTGATAGACGACGATCCAATCTGTACCAGTATGATACTGGCGCTTCTTGGTGATGATTATCTGGTATTAACTGCCAACTCTGGTGATGGTGCGATTGAAGTACTCTCTTCAATGAAACCAGATCTTGTGTTTGTGGATATCACCATGCCTGATGTGAATGGCTATCAAGTGATTAAATACATGAAAGAGCATGAACTGACGCAGCATGTCCCTGTCGTGGTTATCAGCTCACTTACTGAAGAATCAGATCAAAAGTTAGCGCTTAAAATTGGCGCAGACGAATACCTCACTAAACCTATTCTTCCTAATACTGTGCAGCTTACTGTCGATAAGTATCTCGACGGAGCATAATCTTTGCTGACACTTTTATCGCCTTAAATAAGGCGTTGTCGTTATTCTATTTCCAAGTTATAAAAATGCCGCAATCTATTGATTGCGGCATTTTTGATTGACTGAGATATCACTCACCACACTATTGAATAGTGAATGAATTCGATAAATTAAGCATTACTTAGCACCTGGCTCTGCGTGCTGGTTCATCCACTTTTCAACTTCGTTGTACCAGTAAATTGAGTTATTTGGCTTCATGATCCAGTGGTTTTCATCTGGGAAATAAATCATTCGCGACTCAATACCTTTGGTTTGAAGAGTACGGAATAACTCAAACCCTTGGCCTACTGGTACGCGGTAATCTAATTGACCATGAACCACTAAGGTTGGAGTATTAAAGTTTTCAGCGCCGTAATGCGGAGAGATTGATTTATAAATCTCAGGGTTATCCCAGTAGTCACCAAAACGTGTGCTATGCACCGAGAAATCGGCTGCCATTTGCGAGTACATATTGTAAACCGCAGCATGAATAAATAATGCATTAAATGGCTGATCTTTTTGACCTAAAATAATCGATGATAAGTAGCCACCGTAGCTTGCGCCACCAGCAACTAAACGTTCGTTATCAATCCAATCTTTTGCTTTAAACCAATCCGTTGCTTTAAATACATCTTCCAACGACTTGTTTTTCCAGTCTGGGTTAATGCTATCAGTGTAGTCTTGGCCAAAACTATTTGAGCCATGGAAGTTAGGCCATGCTGTGACATAGCCCCAAGAGGCAAATGTTTGTGCATTCCAGCGATAATGAAAACCATCAGAAATCGCGCTGTGAGGACCACCATGAATCAACATCATTAGTGGGTATTTTTTACTTTTATCAAACCCTGGCGGGTAATGTACCCACATTTGCACATCTTCGTCGTTATAGCCTTTATAGGTCACTGACTCATATGTACCCATATCTACATTCGCTAGAATGTCATCATTAAAACTATCTAAACGCGTGGTTTTGCCATTGCTTGGATTAATTTTAACTAAGCGAGCTGGGTACAAAAAGCTGTCATTTGCAGCCACTATCGTGCCGTCATTCGCAATAGCAGGTGCACCGAAGTTGGTTTGCTTGGTAATCGGTTTTACCTTGCCATTACTGGCATTGATGTGGAAAATGCGGCGAGTGGCAGCATCATCAATAGCAGCATAAAAACCTTTGTTATCAGCCGTCCAGCTAAAGCGGGCAACAGAGCGATCCCAGTCAGTTGTGATCACACGTTCAGTACGCTTTTTCACATCCAATAACACAAGGTTTGCTGTATCAGCGTAAAAACCATGGATAAGCTGGCGGGTAAACGCTAACGTTTTACCATCTGGACTAAAGGTAGGGTTTGAATCTGGCGCTTCGTTCTTAGGCGTTAAGTTAACCACTTTACCGCTGCCAATTTTCGCCATGAAAATATCAACTTTTGGATCAACCTGATTGTCCCAACCATTACTGTTAAACGCAATGAACTGTTCGTCAGGCGAAATATCGTAGTTGCCACTGCTTTGTGATGAACGTGGCAGTTGCTTATTCAATGGTTGAGTGATCGCTTCTACTTCGCCACCCTTTGCCGGAATACGAAATACATGCGCTTGTCTGTCTTCTTCAATCCAGTGATCAAAGCTTGAAAAAGGTAATGCATTCCACTGATGCGCAGAAACTTTATTGTCTTTATTCGCTTTTAACTGAGTTGCCATTTCATCCCAATTTTTACCTGGGAAGATACGACTAATGAAGTAAACATTTTCGCCAACCCATTTAAGGCCTTTAACGCCATCTGGCACATTGGTTAAGCGCTGTGCTTCGCCCGCTTTGTCCAATGGGAGTAAATACACTTGGCCAGCATCATCTTTATTACGCTTACTGATAAACGCGAGTGTTTTACCGTCAGGAGAAAACGTCGCCTCACTTGCACGTTGCCCTTCAGCAGTCAGCGCGCGTTGCCCTTTCCCATCTTTATCGAATAACCATAGCTGAGTGGCACCTTTATCTTCAGGCACATTGTACTTGGTCACAGGTGCAATTATGAACTCACCGTTTGGTGAAATAATTGGATTGCCTATTCGGCTTAACTTCCACAACACATCCACTGATAATGTCGTGTCTTGTGCTGCAGTTTGAATTGATTGTGTTGATTTGACTTGCTCTGCAGCTATTGACGCTGCTGGCATCAACAAGCACATAAGCACTATCCCGACTTTCTTCACGAGAGGTCTCCTTGATCTAGTTATTGTTATTTTCTTCCGCTGCCATCATTAGTAAATTGCGGCAGTAAGTAAAGCTAGCGATGAATGTTAATCGAATTAACACCGAGAGAACGGGACAACCATCACCCTTGTTACATCAACATAAATCCATTGTCATGGTTAACAATTAAATAAAGCTTAAACCTGAGGAAGATAAAAATAAAACGTCTCGACCGTCATTAACCGCTGACTTTTCAACCTACTTTCATTGATATCCATCAATAAAAACAGCTACCATAATTTAGTTAATTATTGATAATTAAGAATAAAAATAACAATGGTGCAACATGCAAAAATTTGGTCCAGTTAAAAGCTTCTTACTCTTCGATCCTGAAATTAGCAAATTACAATTCAATATAATTATCTGTTTACTGATATTTTGGGGTGGATTAACCCAATATATGGCAATCAGTTATATCCCTTCGCTATGGATAGACACCCTTGGATTTTGGCCGATATTGGGCCTTTTTTTTGTATCCAGTATATGTGGCGTACTCATGCTAGATAAAGGGCAACCTATTTACATTTTTACAGGTTTTAATCTCATTTTATTAGGTTCAGGCGCTTTTCTCTGTTACTTCTTACAATCACTAAGCACTGAAATCATAATAGATTTTATAAAATATGCCGTATTCATGGTGCTATTTTTATTATTTTCGAACGTGTTTTTACCAGAAAGATATTTACAAAAAAAGCCATTTACCTTAATCGCTACCGCGCTAGTCATATTGCTAGAACTTGTTTCATGGTGGCTTTGGGGATCTCACAGCAACATTTTAAGCTTATTGGTGTTGGTTTTGGTTATTGGTGGTCTCAGTAGTACATGGGCTGAAGCCAATGCAGAACACTCTGAGTACATTAAGCTCGAATTAAATGATGCCATATTCTGGGGCGCACATGTGTCTATGGGGCTTATCTTCCTCTTAATCCAAGTGGCTTCTAGACGCGATGACTCATCTAGTACAAATTAACCCAACGATTCTTTAATCAATAATAATCATTTTTTTCAATCTATTAGAAACTTAAAAAGCCGGCATTCATAACCCATTGCCGGTTTTTTTCACCTCCACTTGAACATATTAAAAATATATTCATACTATGTTTGTTGATTTATTGTTGTTTTTATATACACTTTTTAACGCACATTAGGTGCCTTCAAGCGGAATGATGGGGAGAAGCTCCGCTGATATATTCGAAATAATAGGGATATGAAAATGAAAAATAACCAAAATAGTGTCAACGAGACCTATAAAAAGCTCACCATAATAAGTTTACTCGCACTCATGCCATTGGGGGCTTTTGCTGGCACTGAGCACAACCATTCAGAGATGAAATCATCATCAAAACTTACGCAAAATAGCGCAAATTACGCAGAGCGACATCGCCCTCAGCGAACTGGGCACCACAGTGAACGGTACGCCCATAAATGGCGAAAAGATAAGTCACATGGCCATAAACACCAAGAACATAATGGTCACCGACATTGCAAATACGAACGTGCCTTTTGCCAAGGTATACCTGAGGTTGCTGAAGCCGACCTTCCAACAGATACTGACTTAACGGGGTATACGGGAGAAGATATTGGCTTCTTCGAAAATAAAGTCTTTGATGATGAACCCGAAGTCCTCTATGCATCAGACAGTTTTGATGACACAGTCAATGACACCAGTAGACTAAAAAAAGCCCTTAGGTTTGCGGCTAAAGAAGACGATGGCGGTGTTGTTATTCTACGGGCGTCTCAAAAAGGGACGAATAACCGCTACAGCTTGGCGCACATCGTCGTACCATCGAATGTCCGTATTGAAGTCGAGCCTGAAGTCATACTTGAAATGCGTGGCATTAAAGAAGATACCTACCCTACTGGTAACCCAAATAACCGACCAAATCGCCAATTTTTATTCTCATTTGGTCGCAGTATTGGTCCAAGTAAGTTATCAGCTGAGCGCACGGTGAACGTTCAAGTCACATCAACGGATCCGACTCGAAACTTTACTGTCGATGCTAAAACCAATATGCCATTTAACTATGGCGAAATGCAGGGCGGAAATGGAGGTGGGCTAGTCAACTTAACTCGTGCTATTCCATTTGGATTATTTTATGTCGAAAACTTTTCAGTGTCGAATGTCACCATTGAAGATAATCATACTGAATCAGTATCTGTGCAAATGTTTGCCGATGCCGACTACAAAGATGGCTCATTCACGTATCGATTTGGCTCAGCGCCACTTTATCTTCAAAATCGCTATGTAAAAAATCCTGAAGGTTCACCTAACTTAAATAGACCAATGAACCCTATTAATATTCCCATCCCAACCGATGAGAATGGCAATTTCATCGATGATAGCGGCAATATCGTACCTGACATGTTTGCCATTCAACGTAACCCGACCTACGCTCGCACCCCTATTAAAGGCTCAATTAAAAACATTAAGTCAATTAATGCACATACAGGATACGGTGTGGTGCAAGTTTACGGTGGAGACTGGATTGAAATTGATAATATTGAAGCCTTTAATGGTATTGGTGTTCGAGTTGAGGCAGGTAATGGCACTAACAAAGACAACTTTAACCGCTCAGGCCCTTACTTTAGTTCAGCCAATAAAATCAAAATTTCAAATATTAAAGTCACTAACGGGTTTACCGGAGTGTGGTTAAAGCCACACAGTAAGATAATGAAAGACATTAGTGTAGAGAACATCGAAGCTATCGACAGTGGTTCAGCATTACTTGTCGGCAAAGGCTCATTTGCCTGTAAAAGTAGTTGTCGTGACTTAACACGTGGCCGAATCAACAACTTAACAGTCAGTGGTGACATTATTTTACGTCAAACCATCTATGATGAGCCTGTGGCTGAAGTTGGTAATGTTGCGACATACTTTTTAAGTGAATCAAACCGTGAATATTTAGCCCAGCAGACAGGTAAAAGCACCACCGAGATTTCTCGTGCTGATATTGAGCGTAATGTTTCGGGATCACGTTGGTATTTAACCTTTCCAGCAGCACCGATCCTAGCGCTCTCTCAGCTATCAGCAACTGAAATTGGCGATCAGTCAGCTTTTGAAGGCTTTTATGGCGTCGATTATTGCGACGCAAATATCATTCAAGATGGACTTGCACTGACTGACCGAGAAAAGTCGCGCCCTGACATTCTTTATATGGGAGATGCCCATACTCCAAATGGTGAGATCGCAACCGATTACATTTATAAATAATGCAATATTAAGGCTGATCCCAACTTGGTCAACAAAAAGCCAGCGCAATTGATGCTGGCTTTTTACTACTACGTTCTACACCTGTAGCCATAATGGGGGGATATTCATTCATAAGTTAATGAAATCATTTAGCAAGTTTTCCACTCTGCAAAATAA
Source organism: Shewanella sp. P1-14-1 (assembly GCF_001401775.1). Classification (NCBI taxonomy): domain Bacteria; kingdom Pseudomonadati; phylum Pseudomonadota; class Gammaproteobacteria; order Alteromonadales; family Shewanellaceae; genus Shewanella; species Shewanella sp. P1-14-1. Next base: position 114,961 of record NZ_LKTL01000002.1, read on the forward strand.
CGATATCAATGGTAAAATAGTAAGATAATTCGTATCCATTAACACAAGGTCTTGCAATGAATCCAATTATTGCCCTATTAAAAGAACATAGCGTCAGTGATGAAAAAATCAGTGAAGTGTTCCAAGCATTAACTCAAAACCCAATGATGGCTATGAGCATTATTGGTCAATTAGGTATTCCAGCGGAAAAGCTACAACAGCTAATGGCAATGGTTATGCAAAACCCTGGGTTGATTAAAGAAGCTGTTTTGGAACTCGGTTTAGACTTCTCTAAAGTGGAAGCAGCGAAAGCGCAAATGCAACCTCAATAAGCCTGTTGCATTAACCCGCAAGCTTTATCAATAAAAACGGCCAATCTTTGATTGGCCGTTTTTATATCTTATAGATCAATACTCACCACCTTACATGACAAATTGACCATACCACTGTGACTTAGCGCCACACTCCCCACTCACCTGTGGTACCTGGTTCTTCACCTTGAGTCCACCACTGAGCTGTCCAAGTTTGATTATTATGTATAACGGTTTCACCACCGGTATACACTGCAGATGCACTCCATTGCTCCCCAGGCTCAGGGCCTGGTCCTGGCTCAACATCGCTTGGCGTTACGCTAAAGCTATAAACTGATTTATCTTCCTCACCTTGCCCTGTGACAGTGAGTTCAAAGCTGAAGCTTTGAGCGAGATTATCGAGTCGTGCAGTGTTAATAATTAGTTCGTCATGCTGACCAATTTCAGTCTCAATTGGTGTGCCACTCACTTGCACCCATGCCACATGCTCAATATCACCCTGGCTGTTCGCTGGGGTTAATACGACATACTCGCCATGTGACACCGTAGCATCGGTAATAGGTTTTAATACCGTTGGCGTAATGACGGCTTCGACAAACTCATTCTTCTCAGAAATACTAAACTCACCATAGGCTTGAGCATTCTTTGAGTTAAAGAAATTCTCATGCAGCTGATTTTGAAAATACATATAGTGATTCATCTCAGCATGCCAGCGACCAATAAACACATTGCCATCATAATGGTCGTGATAATAACCACTGACTTCAGCAGCCAATAAACGATCCCAAGCCAGCTGGTTCTCTTCGGTGATAACGAGTGAAAAGCTAGAATGGATTTCGCCATTGTTATTGTAGACTTTGTAGTTAACTGACTCGCCTATTTGTGGCGTTGTTAAGCTCACCTCTTTTGGAATAAACGCATCCCCCTGCTCTAAATAGGGTTCTGTTGGCTCAGGATCAATTGGGCCGTCACCAGTAATTGTGATATCACTACAGTTATAAAACCCTTCACCGACTGGATCTTCACGTTGCCAGCGAGTATACAAAATCGCATCACCAGAACGGTCTGCTGGTATTGTAATATTCATCCGATACTTTTTATCTTCACCGACTGCAACATTGCCGTACTCTTGCAGTAAGACTAAATCATTCCAATTAAGTGGCTTAGACACATCCACTCCAGGTTTGGTTAAATAAAATTGCCAAAATGAAGGGTTGTGAGGTGCAGTTGCATTAAACACATACTCAAATTCACCTGGTGCTAATTCAGTTCGTGTCCATGCTGTATGTTCAGCCCCCATTCCCCGCTTTTGAGCATCATTGGCGTAACATAAACTGCCATCAGGGATCGCCGCTTTCACCGCATCCATGTCATTATAAGCAGGCGCAGGTATGTTAATGGCAAATTCATTACGCTGAATAAATGGATACGTACCAGAAATCTCTTTTGCTTGTGCACAAGCCGCATTCGGCGGTGTACCACTCCAAAGCCCACCTTGCTCATAACAGATTGATTGCCTTGCTTCAGGAAACTCAGCCCAGCCATGAGCGTGTGCTTGTTGATTAGGCATAGTGAAATACAAAGCAGAAACAGCTGCCATTGCACCTATGAGTCTTATTGTTGTCATTAAATATCCTTTATAGTTTTTGAATATTAACTCACTCATTAATATTCATTTCGGTCGACATGTTGAACAAAGCGACCAATTCAACAAAAAATAAACCTAAGTATCAAATTACTAATAAATAAGAGTAATTATGTAACACAAAGAACTATTATCAGCGCAATGAGTACGCTGCCAGATAAGCTTTAACGAAAGAAAAACTGCTTTTATTTGCTAAAAAATACAATACAAACAAATAGAAGCGTTAATAGAGTGGGAAATTTACACGTTAATAAATGAAGCTGAGTGTAAAAAAGACTGCACCACCGATGCTACATATTGATAAGTTTGTGTCATGAACTGTCTTTGAATAGACAAAGTGACTCGATTTATCCAAGCTAGCACGCTTGGTTCAACTGATGGCTTTACTGCCTATAACAGGCAGTAAAGCTTGTAGAATGAAGTGCAGCTGCGAGGACTTCGCAGCTGCCGTAAGGGCGTTAACCCGCAATGGGCTTTTGGCCTGACGAAATGGTTTCAGCGCTTTTCATCAACATATAAATACAGGTTGTTATTAAGCAAACACCTAGGTACATGATCAAGCCATTTCCGACTTCGGTAAATGTTGTGGCTAACAGCGGACCTAAAACAGAACCCACGCTATAGCACAGCAGCATCATTTCTGTAGCCGATACCATTTTTTCAGTCGGTAAATGATCACATGCCAGTGTGATGGCGATGGGGTAGAGTGCAAAACTACTCGCACCTAATAGCAATAAACTAAACCCCATCATTACTAACGTGGAAGACTCAAGTACGCCCATAACCGCTAAACAACCTAGCATGCAAAATATCGCCATTAATAAGCTTTTACTCATTCGGGTCGACATCGCACTGGCAATGGGTTGCACTAACATGCCCCCCATAATGATGCTCGCCATTAGCAGTCCTGTGTGCTCTGCAAAAACACTGATATGCGTTAAATATGATGGCATTAATCCATAAATTGGACCGAGCAATAACCCTGACACCATACAGCCAATAATCGCTGGGCGGTTGATATGGCGGATTTCTTTGCGGCTAATACTTTGTTGATCGTGACTATGGGGCTGGCCAGAACGAATCAGAATGGGAGCCAATGTCGCCATAAACAAGAGTAACAATACACACAAATATGGCTGTATTCCGTCGGTACCAAACACTGAAATAGCTAACTGGCCTACAGCACTACCGCCATACAAAGCCGCCATGTATAGCCCTAACCGCTTAGCACGTTGCTTAGAGCAATTTGCCATTAACAACCAAGACTCTACGACTACAAATACACCTGCCACAGCCATGCCAGCAACAAAACGAGCGACTAACCAAGTCACTTGATGTGGCACCAATATCATAACAACAACGGTCAGCGCCACCAGAGTCAAAAAAGAGATGAAAGATCGCCTATGTCCAAGTCGTTTAATCACTCGTTGAATACAGGTAGCACCAACCAATAGACCAAAATAAAACACACTGGCGAGCCAAGGTATTAATGATAAATCGATATCAAAATGGGTCACAGATAAAGGAATTAGGCTCATTAAAAAGCCTGAAGCCACCGCGAAAAAAGTTAAACCAACTACAGGGGTAACAATGTTATTTTCAACATTATCATGCGTGATTATCGTCAATTTAGTACTACTTAATGAAAGGTTTTGAAGGGTTAAATCGTGCTTGTCGGCTAAAAGGGCAAAATCACCCTTAGACTATTTTCGGCGAATGTATTCTTGAAGCAATTACAAGTAAAGCTATTTTTGTTTCCAAAATCAAAAATGGTTAAAAATGCTTCAAAAATGGAATATAGATCATGTTTTAGTACGTAAAACACGCTAGTAAAATAGCACTAGCAAGTGCAATAGTTTAAAGGGAAAGACCTTTCATCAAATAAAAAAGGAGGGAGATATATGAATAAAAAATATATTTATAAGCTAAAAAAAAGCCACAAAGCAAAATTAAAGCACCAGTTATAGACGTTTAGCTTACCTATACTAATGTATTGAACAATAATGACAAGATTAAACTATTCACTTAAATTTCCGTTATTGTTTATCACAAGTAGAATGGTAATGATTAAGCTCAATTAGGCCTTTTAAAATAATGCCGTGATAGCGTGCTTTAACAAGTTGGTAGTCCATTTCTGGGGCGAAGAAATATGTGACTTCCTCTGCACCAGACTGCTCAACAGGGATTAAGGTCATTTCTCCCCATGGTTCAATCTGTTCGGAAACAGGCTTTTTGACATACAGTTGATAAGGCTCAATTGCATCAGATGCTTGCCTAACTAAGGCGAATTGAGTTCGACCTTGGAGTAATAATTGACGCATTTGAATGGCTAGCGTATCGACATCTCGAAGGGGGATTTCGGTAGATGTATAACGATCTTTTTCACCATCTATATCGACCTCGGATGTAAGCCCATCATGGCTAAATGACACCTTCATATCCCGAGCGCGAAAGCCTGTCACTAATTGATGAAAGTTATCGGTTATCCATTCATCACGGGTATTCGACCAAGACAGCTCAGCGCGCTGATCGTATTGAGTGCCGATCCCTAAAATACTGGCTTTACTTGTGGAGGTAACCACAGCCGACTGGCCTTGCCATGTTTCGGTTCTTTTCATGGTGCCAGTGTGAATGCCACTCAAATAAATATCATAGTGAGAAGTACGACTACACTGACTTTCGACAGTAGCATCCTGTTCAGATGCATTGGTACAAAGTGGAAACAAGATAACCACCAGCACTAATTTTACCGCTATTGTCAGTTTTAATACGCTCATTACTTCTCTACTATTTTACTATCGTGCTCAAACATACAACTTGAGTGATGTAGATTAAAAAACTTCATTCACATTAAGGTAGAAGTTAGTTTCGTTTTCGCCTACACCCGCATCAAATCGTAAGTTGATATTGTCTTTAATTTTAAAGCGAAAGCCTGTGCCGTAAGAGGCTAATAACTCATCAGTTAAGTCACTCACTGAAGGAGCTACACTGCCAACCGCGCCCCAAAATACCATGCCATAGCGCTGAAATATCGGTAAACGATACTCAACTTGGCCCATCATCATTTGCTCATCTCTATAACGGCCTTTAATGAAACCACGCATAGCACTTGAGCCACCTAAATCAGGTAATGCATTCCACGGTACGTCACCACTAGTAAAATGACCTTGAACTTGCCAAGCAATTAACCCAGGCGCATGACTTAACATAGACGTAGAGCTTAAATCGATGTAGTTTGCCAGCTCGACATTGTAAGTTGAAAACGTCGAATACTCACTGTTTTGGTATACACCAGCATCAACTTGAAACAACCACCCTTTGGTGGCGTTTAAGCGATAATCTCGTGAGTCATAAATACTAGTGACGACAACACCAGAACTAAAGTTACTTGGTAAAATCGTGCTTTCGTCGACAGGCTCACCTGTTTCAACATATTCTAATTTATCGGCACTTGCATAAGTAAAGTCTGCACCTATACCTAGAAAGTAATTATCGGCAACCTCTGTCATCCAGCGAGGTTTAAAGCTATAAAGCTGTTCTTCATATTCATGATGATTAATGTCTAGATTACCATCATCAATTCCTTTGCCATAATACACCGCCGCTTCATTATATAATTCGACGTCTAACAGTAAGCGCTGCTTACCGCCATTAAAAAACGTCATGTTTTCAGCTTCAATACCATAAGAGTTGTTCATCGATACAAATGAATTCAATACCAATGATGAAGGCTGTTCATCTACGGCTGCCCCTTCAGTTTTATATAACCCGACCATGAGTAACCCCACACCAAACTTCTTTTCTGGTGTGTAATAAGCCGTAGGCAGATAACTCATATCGATGGGTTTACTGTCATCAAACTCACCATCGGCACCAAATATCGACAAGATATCATCGACCCAAGTCGGCTCCATGTCTTCTGGTGTATCGATTAATGGCTCAACAGCAAGAGTAGCACTCGAAAATGCCAATAAAGTGAGTAATAAAATCCGTTTCATAGCGGCTCTAATGTGAAGTGAAAAATATCGGGAAAATTGCCATGTGGCTCGTGGGGCGCATTCTACCATTACAAAAATTTTCAACAATTAATTTTGTTATAACTTAGGTATTAATTTAATGCGCTTACATTTTATATTAAGGCGTTTCAATATGAAGATTGACCTAGCACTGAGGTGTGCTGAACTTCATCATTAGGGTAAGAGTTTGATTTATAAGTTTAAGAATTCATCAATGAACTTAATCGGAATGACAGAGGTGACCATTAACTCACCACTCTAACTTGGTTTTTACCATCTTGCTTTGCAATATAAAGTGCCCTATCGGCATTTTTTATCATAACCTCAAGGGTGTCGTGATTAATTGATTCATCCTCAAATCGAGCAGCGACGCTACCAGCAACACCAATACTTGCAGTTAACATTAATTCGCAATCAATTCCCGTAAATGAAATGGCCTCAATAGCCTCACGTATTCTTTCTGCATGCATAATAGCGCCATCTCGTGTGGTATCAGGTAAAAATACAATAAACTCCTCACCTCCCCAGCGGGCTGAGATATCGCCTTCTCTTGATGTTTCAGCAATGGCTTTCGCCACTTTTTTTAATACTTCATCGCCTTTACTATGCCCATACTCATCATTTACTTTTTTAAAGAAATCAATATCAATAAGAGCAACTGAGATATTACGTTGAGTATCGACAATGTTTGGCCAAGTTAATTCTGTAAGCACTTTAAAACCACGACGATTATTCAGTTCAGTTAACGGATCCGTACGGGCATATTTTTCAGCTATCAACTTGTCTATTTGCGCTATTCTAAACTGCCTTGCCAAAATGGATGCCAGTAAAATTGCTTCGAATGCCATCCCCACTTCAATCGCTTTAAACGTGTAATCGTTATAAGGCACTAACACGCCTGCAACAGCGAGTGTTGAAATGGTTATACACACCGCGGCAGTCACCGAAGATAAAATGAAAAGAACCGCAAATGGCTTTTGTGCTTGCAATGCTTTTACCCCCATGGCGATAAATAACATGACAAAACAGGTGTTTAAGATAAATGCCAACACCATCGAAAAAAATAGTTGGTTAAACACAAAGCCAATTAACATCCCTAGCGGAATATACAGCGTTGTACGCAATACAAATTTATCTAATCTTGGTGCATATTCTTTGGTGTGCAGTAGCGATCTTGCAAAATGTAGCCCTGCAACGCTATAAGTGATCATTAAAAAGATATCGAGCCAATCTTGGAAATAAGGACCAAAATCATAGGTAATAATCGTGTGCAACTGACCAGTATAAGACAAGCTATTTAAAACAAAGCCCAACAGATACAAACCATATAAGCCATATTCACGCTGACGAATAAACACAAATAGCACTAAATTATATAATGCTAGCGCCACCATAATTCCGTATAACGCGCCATACTGATAACCACTGACAATGTCGCGATTTATCGCATTTTCTACACTATTAAATTGCACAGGTAGCGCCATTGGACCTTTCGTTTCAACACGCATAATAATGTCTGTGACGCCAGGTAAATAGGCATGTTCGAAAGCGTAAAAGCGATACTGCATTGGCCTAGTATCGAAACTAAAAGCATCGCCACCAGCAATATGTTTGATTACCTGCCCATCTTTAATCAGCCAAGTATCAATATAATCAATCCATGGCGTTTCTACTGATAAGCGATAGTCTTGGCTTGTATTAGCGACATTATTGACCTTGACTGACATCCACACAGGATCAACGCCAATGCCCAAAGAAATAGAGTTACTTGAACCAAGAGAAAGTTCAGTTGTTTGAAATTGTTGACGCGCTTCTGTTAAAGATAGCTTACCGTCACGTTCACGAAAATATGCCGTATGTTTACCAACACTGCCTTTACTAAAGCTAGGGATCTCAATTGTGTCTGCATGCAGTGTAAAGCTCATGAATAATGACATGACTGAGTAAAAAAGTATCATCACCAGCCTCGTATGTTGGAAACCAACACACGCCGCTTTCTTTGAAAATATTTTATTCCATACACTCAGCTCAAGCATAAAAACAAATGATATATAGTTGTTATTTTTTTGATAATAACACTGAAGCAATAAATCTTCGATAGATGCTTGTTTCAATTGAAGAACAAGCCGTTCTAATCATGTAGGGTAAAAGTGATTACAGCTTTTAAATGGCATTTTTCATGCCCAAAAACATGATAAAGGAAATACTAAAATTAACATCCTTGGCAGTTTATTAAATCGCAAACGCCTCCACTTTCAGCTGATATATGTCATTTACACACCAAATGCAGCAAAATGAATCGCAACATTTATTGATCTAGATCATCTATAAAACCAAGTAATTCACACCTTTGTGCACCAGCCCACAATTACAGCAAATGCTAATCATTATCATTTGTATCAGCTTTATCTACGCCATAAAATCGCAACAAGCTTAACAAGTGCAGCACGAAAGCAACATTTACATACACTAACAATCACAAAAGTTGACAATATGAAGCATTCAATTTTAGCCGCAGCAATACTCAGCGCACTGACCTTTTCGGCTCAAGCTGAGACCACAGCCACCGATGATGAAATCGAAAAAATTGAAGTCAGAGGTGTGCGTCAAAAATTACAGCAAGATGGTCGTTTGAAAGATGTCATTCAAAAAACAGAAGTGTTGGATGAACTGATGATTCAAAACAAAAACGCCTTGAGTTTAACTGATGCAATCAATAATGAACCCGGCGTAAATGTTTCAAATGAATGTTCAATGTGTGGTGTTAAGCGCATCATGCTCAATGGTATGAAAGGCGAACATACGACAATTTTAGTAGATGGCCTACCAACACATACTATGATTTCTGGTTACTATGCGGTTGATGCGATTTCAACCACGGGTGTTGACCGTATCGAAATTGCACGTGGCGCAGGCGCTTCCTTGATTGCCCCAGAAGCGATTGGCGGAACCGTAAACGTTGTCACTAAACAAGCCTACGAAAACGAAGTGTCTGTTGATATCGCTAAGGGATCACATGACTTCACCGCAATGAAAGGAATGGCAACAGGAATTTCAGATGACAGCAAAACGGGTATCACCTTAATCGGCCAATATGATAAACAAGATCAGGAAGATCATGATGATAATGGTGTTAGTGAAGCGCCTTTCCAAGAGAACTATACCGTCAGTTCGTTAGTCAGCCATGATTTAAACGACACCAATAACATTCACCTGCGTGTAGCAAAAGTGCGGAGCGAGATCTTTGGTGGCCCTGTGATTGGCGACAATGTTGGCTCTATTCAAGAGGCGATCAGCAGCTATGATGGCGTAGAATCTGATAGCTTATTTGTTGGTGATGATGTCCGTAATGAGTACATAGGTAAAGCGTGGGAAACCACTGAGTGGATTGAAACCAACCGTGACGAAGCCTACATTAAATGGTTAAGCGAACTAACCGATTACACCACCTCTGAGTTTGCCGTAAGCTATGCAAGACATGAGCAAGACTCTTTTTATGAAGGCATTGATTACCGTGCAAAAGACACCATGTACTATGCCCGAGCTAAGTTTGATACAGAACTGACCGACAATCACTTTTTAACCTACGGCGCAGATATTCGCACCGAAGAAATGCGCTCGCATACCGATGCGCTGCATGACGTTGAAGCTTATGTCAGTGACTCATTTGATTACGATGTAAAAGGCGTATTCATTCAAGATACATGGACTCCTACTGACGATATTGAAATCGCGATGGCACTTCGGGTAGACAAAGTGACCGCTGATTTTGTTGATGACAAAAAACCTGGCACTGAAATCGACGAAACCTTTATCGCCCCTCGTGTCGACATGCGTTATTTCCACAGTGACACATGGACTTCACGCTTGTCTGCAGGTCGAGGATACCGTGCGCCACTGTCTTTCTTTGAAACCGACCACGGTATTTTAGATTCAGAAAAGGGTTACTTGATTGATGTCGACTCATTAGAAGAATCATTATCAGCTAACTACGCCTTAAGCTATGATGCTGGCACATTAACGGGAACTTTCTCAGTCGCGCATTCAAACGTGCAAAACTTAGCATCACTGCAAGAAACTGACGACGGTGTACCGATTCTGACTCAGCTTGATGAAGATGCATCAGTCACTACAGTCGACATCGTGGCAGGCTACAGCCTAACTGATGAGCTTACCATTAATGCCAGTGCTGAATACTTTGATTATAACGACGTATTTCGCTCTTCATACTCAATTGCCCCGGTTGAAACCCGTGCAGGTATTGAGCTTGAGTGGAAAACTGACGATTTCACCGTATTTTGGAATACCACATGGTTTGGCGAGCGTGACTTAACCGATTACGGTTACGAAGGTTATGACATCAAAGGTGACCCTAGCTCGCTTAAAAGCCAAGATGCACCTGCCTTTACAGTATCTGATGTAAAAGTACAGTACAGCCTAACAGACCAAATCAAAGTCTACGGCGGCTTATCAAATATCTTTAACTATACCCAAATTGAAGAAGGGGAATCACCACTGTTTTATGATGCTGATGGCGGCTATGACGTTGCTTACATTTATGGTCCACTTCACGGTCGTGAATTCTATGTTGGCATTGAAGGCAAGCTTTAACAGCCTAGTGCTACTGACAGCGTTAGCTGTTAGTAGCGCTGCCAGTGCAGGTAACAACAGCACTGAACTGTCTGTGGCGCAAATCCAGCTAAAGGATTTGCGTACCAGTCAGTCATCCGTCAGTTATCACTCACAAAAGCCCACCGTATTGATGTTCTTTCAACCTGACTGTAGTTGGTGCAAAAAGCAGGGCAAGATCATTACTCAACTAGTCAGTGAGTGCGGTAACAGCGTCCACTTTACTTTAGTTGGAGATAAAGGTTCTAAAAGACAACTCAAACGAGAGTTGCGTCATTTTTCAGAAACGATTCCCTCTCAGCAAAGCACACAGCTATTTGCCCGTAAAAGTGGCGGTGTTAAAGGGTTCCCCACCACCTTAGTGCTCGATACTCAAGGTCATGTGCTGGCTAAACGCCGTGGTTTTACTGATGAAGCAATGCTACGCAAATTAACAAATGAGCTCAGCCAAGGAGAATGTGCCCTGCAATAACAGGGGATGCCGTTAAAACTCCCAAAGATAACCTCCTCCATGATATACCCAACAATGAAATGTTTTTCTCGTTTGCGGGGTCTTATTTACCAATGACTTAAACAGTGACTGTCATCAGTCAACGGACATCAAAGGAAATAAGATGAGAACATTACACCGCCTTTTAATATTACTCGGTTTATCCATGGCTCTGATGGGATGCACTAGCTTGAGTGACAAGCCAATTTATAACGACCAAGGCTATGCGGTTACAGGTTATGATGTCGTTGCGTATTTTACTGATAATAAAGCAGTTAAAGGCAGTACAGCATTCCAAACAGAATACCAAGGCTCACAGTGGTTGTTTGCAACTAAACAACATCAACGACAGTTTGAACAATCCCCCGAACGTTACATTCCACAATACGGCGGTTATTGCGCCTACGCCATGAGCAGTGGTTTTGTTGTCAGCAGTGATCCACAAGCTTTTACTGTGTATCAAGACAAACTATATTTAAACTACAGTTTAAGTGTGCGAGAAAACTGGCTCGAAAATAAAGCGCAATTTATTCAAGAAGCCGATGGATATTGGCAGCAAAAAGTCGCCAAAAATTGAACATCAATTAAGTTATGACTGTTAGTTAACATATAAAAAGGGCCGAATGATACCATTCGGCCCTTTTTAATGACTAAAGCTGTGAAATATCACGCGTTGAAATTTAGCGATTTCACTAGCTATTTCACTAGCTATTTCAATAACTTACCCACTGCATGATTTCATTGGATTGCATTAAGGCATATTGCCTTTTTACCAAACTACCAGCGGGCTCAAACATGAGTAGCTCTGCAGGTCTTGCTTGGTATTTACGAATAAATTGATCGCCCTCAGGCGTCCCTATTCTCGCAATCAAAAATGACACGTCATCACCTAACGTTGCACGTGCTGTATTCATTTGCTCAGTCTGACTGTTACTCACTGCAAGGTTAGGGTCGTAAACAAACACTAAAACGGGTTTACCAGAACCAATATCTTCATGTGTCGTTTTAAAACCTTTCGGCAATACACTAAATACCACAGCAATTAACATCACAATGGCAGCAATGACGCCTAACGCAATCCAAGGCTTGCGAGACTTAGTTGACTGACTAGATTGAGTTGTATCCTTGATAACAAGTCCCTCTTTAACGGGTGAAATACACAATAAGGTGTGAATTGTAATAAACGTATCTGAGAATTAGCTTAAAACTTTAGCGCTTTATTTTTAAGTGCGCTAATTTTTAAGCTATTGAAACTCACTCCACAACATAATTAATTCATCATAAAGCGCTAAATTCAGCCCTTACCTCACTTTACCTAAATATCTAAAAAACACTTAAAACATTTAAAATCTTATAGTTAAGCCAAGCTCTTTCTCGACACCCTCAACATGAACAACGCTCATGTTGCAGCGGAAATTTAATCAATTTTCATCATCTGCTGAAACACGTATAAAACACACTCGGCTTACAAAAACGATGAAGGCTAATCGAAGGCACCTTCAGATGGAATTGAAAGCCAAGCAAGCATTAGCGACAGGTTCAGGGTTTATTACGGAAAAGGGACAGCAGATCATGAGTAACGATTTTACATTTTCGATTAAAAATATTTGTCTTGATGAAAATTATCAACCATCAGACAGCACTCGCATTACCACTAACTTTGCCAACTTAGCCAGAGGTGAAAGTCGTCAGCAGAACTTACGAAACGCATTGACGATGATCGATAACAGTTTTAATGCCCTCGCCTATTGGGATAACCCCAAAGGTGATCGATATTCTGTCGAACTTGAAATCATTTCTGTAGATATGAGAATTGAAGGAAATAATCAAGCCTTCCCGTCAATTGAGATATTGAAAACCCATATTGTAGATCATCACACCAAGGAACGGATTGAAGGCATTGTCGGCAATAACTTTTCATCTTACGTGCGAGATTATGACTTTAGCGTCTTACTGTCTGAGCATAATAAAGGTCAAAGCCAATTTAGTATCCCTGATACCTTTGGCGATCTGCATGGCAAATTGTTTAAGTATTTCGTGAACTCAGATACCTATAAGCAGCACTTCAAAAAAACACCGGTTATTTGCCTGAGTGTATCAGACAACAAAACCTACCAGCGAACGGGTAATCAACATCCATTATTGGGGTTTGAGTATCAGCCCAATGAGTCATCGTTAACCGAGCAATACTTCAAAAAAATGGGCTTACAGGTTCGCTACTTTATGCCGCCTAAAAGTGTTGCACCATTAGCGTTCTACTTTTTTGGCGATTTACTGAATGATTACAGCAACCTTGAGTTAATTAGCACCATCAGCACAATGGAAACCTTTCAAAAAATTTATCGACCTGAAATTTATAATGCCAATGCGGTGGCAGGAAACTGCTATCAGCCTAATTTGAAAAACCAAGACCACTCGCTCACGCAAATTATTTATGACCGAGAAGAGCGCAGTAAGTTAGCAGTGAAACAAGGCAAGTTTGCAGAAGAACACTTCATCAAACCTTACCAATCATTACTCGAACAATGGTCAGCGAATTACGCAGTTTAAGTACTAATTTTAAGTATTCATTGTAGCGATGACATTAAGCTACACACGCAAAATTTAAGGCGCCGCAGCATTATTATGAAAACTAATACACAAACACCCCTACTGCCAACATCAACAGCGGGCAGCTTAGCGAAACCGTCATGGCTTGCAGAGCCTGAGGCCTTATGGTCGCCCTGGAAATTACAAGGCAAGGAATTAATTGATGGTAAACACGATGCGCTGCGCTTGTCATTACATGAACAGCAACAAGCGGGGATTGATATCGTCAGTGATGGCGAGCAAACCCGCCAACACTTTGTGACCACCTTTATCGAGCACTTAACTGGCGTCGACTTTGAAAACCGAAAAACGGTCAAAATTCGTGACCGCTACGATGCTAGCGTTCCAACGGTAGTGGGCGCTGTTTCACGTCCTAAATCGGTTTTTGTTGAAGACGCCAAAGTTCTACGCCAGCAAACTAAGCAACCCATTAAATGGGCCTTACCTGGCCCAATGACCATGATAGACACCCTCTATGATGACCATTACCACAGCCGAGAGAAACTCGCTTGGGAGTTTGCCAAAATACTTAATCAAGAGGCGAAAGAATTAGAAGCAGCAGGGGTTGATATTATCCAATTTGATGAGCCTGCATTTAACGTATTTTTTGATGAGGTGAATGAATGGGGGATTGCGTGTTTAGAGCGAGCCATCGAAGGCCTAAAATGCGAAACCGCGGTGCATATTTGCTACGGCTATGGCATCAAAGCCAACACAGACTGGAAAAAGACCTTAGGCACAGAGTGGCGCCAATACGAGCAGGCCTTTCCTAAACTGCAGCAGTCTACTATCGATATTATCTCGCTAGAATGTCATAACTCCCATGTGCCCATCGAACTGCTTGAGCTAATACGAGGTAAAAAGGTAATGGTGGGTGCAATTGATGTCGCCACCGACACCATCGAAACACCTGAAGAAGTCGCAGCAACTCTACGTGAAGCACTCAAATATGTGGATGCCGACAAGCTTTACCCATGTACTAACTGCGGCATGGCACCTTTATCACGTGATGTCGCAAGAGGCAAGTTACAGGCGTTAACAGCTGGAGCTGACATCGTTAGAAAAGAACTATCAATGAGCACACGATAAAAGCTTAAAATCCTACGCTAGAAAAGTTAATGGCAAGTGCTCAGCCGGAGCACTTGTCCAATCAACCTAAAGTGAGAAACTAAACAGATAGCAAATAGGTATCAAAATGGAAAGTCTAAATATAAAACTAAACAAATAGCTATAAAAAAGGTTAACTAAGCCCGTACCCACGAAGATCAGCAATGAATTTTACACTAGGGGCAGAATAAATCGCTGTAGAAAAAGGCTTTTTACCACGAATTTATGTTTCTAGCCTTAACAATTTCAGCGTGACGAGGTAATGTATCCTTCTCTGCAATATATACAAAAATACAATTAACAATAATGAAATAGCTTGAAAGAGTTTGCTCTACCCTCATGTATTCCCCCCAACTATTCTTTTTTAACATTTCGTCGCCTTTAACCAATGAATCAGGACATAGAAATAAAGTTTGTTAGGAAAAAATCCGCCATCTTTTGCGTTATTACTTGCCTTGTGACAGTTACTTATTAGATGGTACAAAAGCACAAATTTGAAAGAGTGTTCAATATTTACACTGGACGCAGATGCCAAAACAATTGTTAATAAATAGTAACAGCTAAAAACAAAAAAATGATAGACTGTCAGGAAGCATTCTATTTTGTAAGCAAGCAACTCAAACGTCATTGAGCTCTTTTAAAAAATTATTTTCCCTGAAAATAAAAGGATTTTTTTAATGTCAGCGATTTCACACTCTTCTTTCAGAAATCCTCAATTTGATGTATTTTTTATCTTACTATTGCCTGTATTTGCCATTGCAGTTGCATCTATTGCTAACACTTCCTCAATTTTGTACAACCTTATATTTTCATTAAATATATTTTTCTTAGGCTATCATCACGTCATTTCAACCTATACAAGGCTAGGCATATCACAGTTAAGTGATTCAGAAACGCGATTTTTGACCTTGATTTTACCATTTATTGTAATAGCTTTTGTTTTTACGTGTATTTATATTAACTCTTCATGGCTAATATCAACTATATACCTACATTGGCAATGGTGGCATTACACACGGCAAAGCGAAGGTGTGTCAAAAGCCATACGATATAAAGTCCAAAGCAGTGAAGGTGGCAATGAACTATTTAATCGAATAGTATTTTATGCGGTACCTATAGCTGCTTTCTCATTCATGTCAGCAAGGAATCCAAATACGTTCCTATTTATGGAAGTAAGAACTCTTCCAATATCTATGTCCGTTGCTATCGCTCTAGTTTGTATAGTAATTATTCTTCAGTGCATATGGTTGTATAACCAAATAGGAGCTCTTCGTAGCGGTAAATTAAAACCAAGACATTTTGGGTATTTAGTAAGCCACCAAACAATATACTGGGTAGCTTATGCTTTATTCACCGATATTAATGTTGGCTGGCTCGCTATCAACATATGGCATAACTCTCAATATATTTCTTTTGTATGGCATTACAACTCACAAAAATTTCAAAAAGGGTTTGATAAAAACCACCCTGTTATTTCTTGGTTAAGCCAGCAAGGATATCTAAGAGTTTTTTGCTATTTCTCCGTTTCTATTCTCGTTACTTATTTCTTTTATTCTGGAGTAGATTGGTCTATCAAGCAGCTGTCTCCTTACACATCATTACCTTTAATTGTCATTGCTTACCAAAGCATTAATTTCCATCACTATATCGTAGATACATGTATATGGAAGCTTAGAAAAAAGTCAATACGTGAAAACATATAGGCCCATGATTGATTATTAAAAATCCACCTATGATGATTGAATCCCTTTCTGGAATAAGAGCTCTAGCAATTTTACTAGTTATTTTTCGCCATGGAGTTAAAGGAGCTTTGGAAAAGTTCAATATTAATATCGACTCTCCTTTTGTAATATTCATGATTAATGGTTGGAGCGGTGTAGATTTGTTTTTTGTATTAAGCGGTTTTTTAATTGGTTACCATTTGCAAAACCGATGGCCTAACGAACCTTCAAAATTCGAGAGTTTCATAAGAAGTTACATCTATAAACGGTGCGTTAGAATTTTGCCAATATACTATGCTTCTATTGCCGTAGTACTGTTACTTCCTACAAGTATATATAGTATACATAGCCATAATGTTACTTATGATCTAGCTATTCACAGCGTATTCTTACAAGATTACTTAGGCTCTAACTTTATTGTATCTCTTTGGAGTCTGGCTTCAGAAATTAAGTTTTATATTTTAGCCCCCCTCATACTTTATTTTTTTTTAAAAGTTAACAGTAAAATCCTGTTGATAATCACTTTTACCGTTATTAGTTTAATACTTTACAGTCAATACATAGCTCTTAGTGAAGAACTCAGCTTCATTTCATATAGTCACTTTTTTTGGAAGTACAGAGCACCATTTCATTACGCTTTTTTGGGGCTGTTTATCGGTATGATACTGGCTATCTTTTATGCCAAAGATGGAATTCCCTTATGGATAAAAAATAAAGGAAATATCGTCGTTCTTTTTTCTCTAGCATTGCTTACCTTTATATTATCCTCACAAAGCTATGCTAGTGATAATGCTAACTGGATTCTTACTATCTTCATAATTGCAATATCTATCGCTTTATATAGCTTATTAATTCTCGGAGCGATCTACTCTAAAAGCCTAATCAATAAAATTCTAAGCTCAAAAATAAGCCACTTCATCTCAAAGATTTCATATCCACTCTACGCAATTCATATGGTTGTTATCCCGTGTAGTCTTCAACTTTCGAACTCAATATTGCAATTCGTAGTAATTTATATTTTATCAAGTGTATTAAGTGCATATATTTTACACATTTGTATTGAGAATCCTTTTATGAAACTCAAGAGAAATTTTTAAATTCTCGGAAATATCCTAGATATTAACAGTCTTATATGTAGTGGAATGTTGAAAAGGGTTTGGTTTTATTAAGCCAACAACTAGCACTGATAAAGCAAATGTTTAAATCCACCTCACCACACTAAAACACTTGACTCGAAAGCCTATAGTGGGTGACGAAATCAGTTTTATAAGGTAGTTGTAACGTCACGGTAAAATGAAGGCGTCAAAGCAAATAATGAAGGGACAAGACTTTCAATTATCACACTCATAATATTAATAAAATGAAGTGATATGATTCTGTGAGATGTTTATTTTGACCTCACTTTTTAACTTGTTTTCGAATACAGAAAGTCGTGGCACATAGCCCACGCCAGACTAAAGGGAAACATTTAGCCAGCAGATCCACTTGAAATAGACTAAAAAAGTTTACTCTGACCTTGACGAACCCGAGAACCAAAGCAACACACCAGTCGTCTGTAAAATAAGCTAGTGTTCAACAAGAACACTATAGCTATAAACTCATCTTAAGTCTCTAAAGCAGTTTATAGGAAATGCTTATATAAGCAACTGAGCTAACATTCTTAAGCCTGTTATGAGCAATACTACTGCAAATATTCTCTTCAATTTTCTCGCATCCAATTTGACTGCCAATATGGCCCCAACAGGTGCAAATAATACTGTTAGCGGCACAATGCAGATAAACCCCACCAGATTAACCAACCCCCAAGTGCCAGCTGGCGCATCGCTTGGGGTACTGCCTAATACCAACATAGTGAGCGCCGCAGGCAACGAAATAATTAATCCAATCGCTGCAGCCGTGCCTACCGCCTTATGAGCTGGGTAGTTATAAAGCGTCAGTAATGGCACCGAAATCGTGCCGCCGCCAATGCCTACCATTGAACTGAAAAAGCCAATCGAAGTCCCCATCACCGTTTGCCCAACGTTACCGGGTAACTGATGATAGAGCGCAGTCTTACCCGTTCTCAATAACATATTAAGCGCTGAAAGCACCGCAATAATCCCAAACAATATTGTCAGTATTGTACCGTCAACACGTGTCACCAACCAACTGCCCAGCAACACGCCAACCAGAATAAATCCAGCCCACCGTTTAAGCAGCTCAAAATCGACATTGCCTTTATGATGATGGGATCGTATTGAGCTAATAGAGGTCGGCACTATGGTTGCCAGCGAAGTCGCCGTCGCCACCAGCATCGCCGACTCAGGTGACACACCAAAGCTTTGGAACAAGAAAAACAGCACTGGCACGATAACAATCCCGCCGCCGACACCTAACAAACCCGCTAAAATTCCAGCGAAAATACCTGTGGCCACCAAGGCCAAAAAGGTTGTTATATTCGCTGTTATAAATTCAATGATACTCATTAATGGCAACTTCTATTTGTTTTCAATTAAGTCGTTATTGATGTTGAACTGGTCATTGTAAATAAACTCAGCTGATTGATGAATTGAATTGCATTCATCAACACATGAATGAAATTCAACATGGGCAAAAGTAGGAAACAAAAGAGTTTGCTGGAAGTTGTAATGAATAATTTTGGGAAAGTTTACTCTAACCTCGCATATTCTATTAGCGACGTAGCACCGCTATCCAGCGGCCAAGATTAAGTAAACTGGCCAGCGAGCCAGCCACGTAGGTCAGCGCCGCTGCTTTTAGGATCTTCTCCGCATTTTTTAAGTCACCGTCATGCAGATAATTGCCCTCTTTTAATATGGGC
The DNA here is from genome assembly GCF_001401775.1 of Shewanella sp. P1-14-1. Taxonomy (NCBI): domain Bacteria; kingdom Pseudomonadati; phylum Pseudomonadota; class Gammaproteobacteria; order Alteromonadales; family Shewanellaceae; genus Shewanella; species Shewanella sp. P1-14-1. The sequence continues at coordinate 134,266 of NZ_LKTL01000002.1, forward strand.
AGCGCCTTGCCATAACTGGCGTCTAACTCCACAGGCAAGGTCACCAGATGCACAATAGTGCTCAACCCCATCGACAGCACGCCAATCAAAATGGTCAACGCGCCAGCCTGCGGTATACGGGTTAGCATAAACACCACTGGCGCCGCGAACATCATTATGCCAGCAATTCGCTCACCGACCATCGCAGCTCTAGCGAGCTTCTGTCTTGCAAGAAATAGAGATTCGCCGCGAGAGTCCTGCAGCGCATGCCCGACCTCGTGGGCAGCGACAGTCACAGCAGTTAGAGAGTAACCGGAATAGTTATCTGGCGTTAGGCGAACAGTCTTCGCGGTGGGATCATAATGATCACCGTCGGGTGTCTCTTCAACCTTGACGTCATGCAGGCCAAAACGATCTAGAAGATGACGTGCAAGTTCACCACCGCTCCCTTGCTGACGGTAGCGATCAGCAGGCTGCTTAAACTTGTTAATGATGTGATTGACCCACAAGCTGGGCAAGAATACGCAGCCTGCAATGACAATAAGTAAAATGATCCATAGCATGAAAACCAGTATGCCATAAACGGGCATATAACTCTCACCATGATTACTCAAGGCCATTAGCATTGGCTGACTCTTTTTTATTATTTTCCCATCAAGCTTGGCGCCAAATGGCAAATTAGTAGCCTATTTATCCGTTAGCATAAGTCTAAATCTAGACTCATTTTAGGCTGCGGCCTATTTATCACGAGGCGGCATTAGAGTGACTAATAAACGCGTACAGCTTGTTACTGAACCAGAGAAAATCAATCACACTTTAGGTTTGCTCAAGGCTGATAGCCAAATTGACATCGAGTTTGCCTTTTTTAGTAACGAGCGCATCAAAGGCCGTGTTGTAGGTGCTCAAGCTGGCAAGTATTTTCTATTGGCGTTACCTAAAACGGTATTTCGTACTCAAGAAAGCATGCTAGTTGAAGGGCAGACTGTGGTAGTAAGATCAATTATTGAAGGTAATACAGGTGCCTGCGTTGCTTTTAAAGTGCGTATCCAGTCGGTAAGTAGAGCTCCCTATTATCTGTTGTTTATCGATTTCCCAAAAAAATTAGAGATGATTAACCTGCGCAAACAAGCAAGGTTGAGTACTCATCTCCCTGCTAGCTTGAGCGTTCAGCAAGCTAACTCTGAGCAACATAGCCAATTACTGACCGGGACAATCCATGATATTTCGGTATCGGGTTGTCGCTTTAAAACCGATAGCCAACCTAAAGCCTTACATCATTTAGACAGATTGATTGAGCTAGCTATTAGTTTAGACGCGAGTACTGTGCCACTTAAAATCAAGGCCAAAGTGAGCAATAGCAATGCTGGTCGTAATGGAGTGCTGTCATTAGGAATAGAGTTTTTGAGCGAGCAAATGAGCCCTAAAATCAATCAACAGCTCGCTCAGCTTCTGCAATATCCTATGCTCCCTCAAGCTAGCTAAAGAAATAACTGGAAGCAGAGTAATCTTAAACCAAATGATTCCTCTCCCGATCAAAAAGCCCCGATACTTAACTGTATCAGGACTTTCTTTTCATATTCTTAAAGTGGGATTTTGAAAAATTTACTCTGTTGCTACTTATGACCTCACTTATTTCGCCAGTCATTCTCAAACTTAAATAATATATAGCCTTAAAACGTATTCTATGAGTATTATGGTACTGATTATTATCAAGTTATGAATGGATGCTGTTGATAAATGATTCTAAAAACCAAAACCCTTCAAAATACGGTTTCACCACAGGCTATTGCTGGTCAAAAGCAAGAGCAAAACGTGGCCTTCTTTTTGCGCCGAGCTTTCAAAGACAATCCTGAAATTCTGGTCATCAATGATTTCAAATTCACTTTTAATGATGAAACCGCTCAAATCGATCACCTAATTGTTTATCCCTATGGCTTTGTACTCATTGAATCAAAAAGCATTAAAGGGCATGTGAACGTTAATAAACAAGGTGAATGGACTCGAAGCTTTAATCAACAATGGTCTGGTATAGCATCACCTATAAAGCAGGTAGAACTGCAGCAAATCTTACTAAAAGAACTATTAGCCCACCATAAAAGTGAAATATTGGGTAAATTGTTAGGCATAAAGCAGCAAGGATTTAACCTAAGGTGTTGGGATCACCTGTGTGTGATATCAAGCGATGCGATTATTGATAGAAACGCTATGCCAAAAGTAATCTCTGAGCAATTAGTAAAATCTGAGTTTTTGGTGGATAAGCTCAAAGAGATAATGAATTTAACGAATAAATTCATGCGATTTATTAATGTAAAAGACACTCGACCTGACTTTAATCAAGCTGAGCTAGACTCAATTGGACACTTCATTCTCAGCCAGCATATTGATAGCAGTAACCAAGCAAGTGAAGTGGTTGCTAAAACTCCTGAAAAAAATCAGCAACCCCAAGTACCAACAGCAGTTAATAACACCACTCCAATAACGAATAACCAACCTACATCAGCAACAAAATTAAGCTGTAAACATTGTGGTGAATCAACAAACTACACCCCAATGTACGGTAAGTTTGGTTATTACATTAACTGTAATCAATGCACTAAAAATACGCCCATGAAACAAGCCTGCCCGCAGTGCCAAAGTAAAAATACTAGAGTCCAAAAGCGCAAAGAGACTTACACCTTGAATTGCCAAGATTGCAGTCATAGTCAGCAAATAGTCTAAGGAATAGAAATTGAACAACATGGAAAAAGGCAAACTTGTTCGTTGGAACGACGACAAAGGCTTTGGTTTTATCAAACCTGATTCCACAGGTAATAAAGATATATTCATTCATATATCAATACTCAAACACATGGCGAGAAAACCACTCGTAGGCGACCAAATTAACTACTTTTCAGAAACTCAAAGTGATGGAAAGATCAAAGCGATAAAAGCCAATATCGAAGGTGTCGCTGTTATCTCTACCCGCAAGTCCAATAATAATCATCGCCGACACGACAAAAATAAATCAACAAGCGGCATGCTTATCCCTCTATTAGTCATATTTGCCCTCGGCATATTTGGCTTTCAGAAATATAAAGAAATGACAGCAACGCCAGTACTAACGAACCAAGACATTGAACAAATGGAGTTTAAGCCCGTACAAAATTTCCGCTGTGAGGCAGGAAAAACCCACTGTAGCCATATGCGGTCATGTGAAGAAGCAATGTATTACAACAAGTACTGCCCTGACACAAAAATGGATGGTAATAACGATGGCGTCCCCTGCGAAAGGCAGTGGTGTAACTGATATTAAGAGGTCAGGATAAAATTTACTCTGACCCCAACTTTCCACTTTTAAGGATATATATGCGGGGAATAAAATCAGAAAACATGGATAATGACCAAGTTTTCAATCAAGCAATTATGGTAATGCTAACTTGGTTTTGTGTTTATATAGTTGTTTATTTGGTAGGTTTTTCTGATTGGTATATTGAATTTTTAGCTTATTCAATATTATTTACTTTAGTGCATTTTAATACCGTCTATTCAAAATTGTGTAGCTCTATATATAAACGAAAGAAAACAAAGTTGCTTACTGGTTGTATGGGCTATGGCGCTTTTGTGGTTTTTAACGACTTGATTTATAAACTACAGTTTGTTCCAGAAAAGAAAGTTACTATTTTTATATACATTGTATTTTATCTAGTTTTATTGGCTTTATTTGATTTTTATATAAAAAAACATCAAAAGTGATAAGAGCAAGTGGTTAAAGTTTACTCTGCCCCTGACGAATCCCCCACTCTCTGACCCCACTTAATCCATCAAATTATAATCTTACTTTTTATCATCGACCTTACAGAATGATATAAAATCATTCTTGTATTTTTCGAAATAATCACTTTCACATATTTGATGTATATTAGTTTTGGCTGCGACTTCCTCTGCATCATAAAGTGACTCAACAATTACAGCATACTTTAATGCTTCTTGCGCATAACCTTGATAAAGCTTTATATCTCTCAGCATTGAATAGGCCATTGAACATTTCTTATCAAGATTAGGGCAGTATCGATTAATGGCTTCTAAATAATCAGTTTCAGCCTGTTTAAAGTCTTTCACTAAAAGATTATTAAAACCTTCACTCATCAATTCGTCAAAACTAAGTTGGTTCTTCTCTTCAGCAATTAAACTCCAATTTATACATAATAAAAACATAAGAAAATAACGTTTCATATCTGAAGACCTTGATTATGACAAACTTGAGTAAGAAATTAGTGAAGTCAGAATAAACTAACTTCAATTAAAACAAAATTACCCTAAGTAATGTTTATATGTCATAACATAACGAAAAGCCCCGATACCGTTAGGTATCGGGGCTTTCATTTTCTTTTACAAGAAGTTCGGTTCTAAGCTTTTAGGCTTTAGACCAGCAATGAATTTTGCATTCTTGGCGCAGGATAAATTGGGTTAGAACAAGGCGCTTTACCACGACGTTTAGTACACTAAACGAGTGGTGAAGCAACGCAGTTATCACCGATTTAGACCAGCAAAGAAGCAATAATTACATCATGCCGCCCATTCCGCCCATTCCGCCGCCCATGCCGCCCATATCAGGCGCTGCAGCTTCTTGTGGAATTTCAGCTACCATTGCTTCTGTTGTGATCATTAGACCCGCAATAGATGCTGCAAACTGTAATGCACTACGGGTTACTTTAGTTGGATCAAGAATACCCATTTCTAGCATGTCGCCGTAAGTGTCGTTACCTGCGTTGTAACCGTAGTTGCCGTTACCATTTTTCACGTTGTTAGCCACAACTGATGCTTCTTCACCTGCGTTAGTCGCGATTTGACGAAGTGGTGCTTCCATTGAACGTAGTGCGATAATAACACCGTGTTTTTGGTCTTCGTTGCTAACTTCAACTTCAGAGATTTTAGACGCAACACGTACTAGCGCTACCCCGCCTCCTGGTACAACACCTTCTTCAACAGCTGCACGAGTTGCATGTAATGCATCTTCTACGCGCGCTTTTTTCTCTTTCATTTCAACTTCTGTCGCTGCGCCAACTTTGATAACAGCTACGCCGCCAGCAAGTTTAGCCATACGCTCTTGAAGTTTTTCTTTGTCGTAGTCAGACGTTGACTCTTCAACTTGTTGTTTGATTTGCGATACACGTGCAGATATTTGTACTTGCTCACCGTTACCATCGATGATGGTTGCGTTATCTTTAGTGATAACTACGCGCTTAGCTGTACCTAAATCTTCTAATGTCGCTTTTTCAATTTCAAGACCGATTTCTTCAGCGATAACTGTACCGCCAGTTAAGATTGCGATGTCTTGTAGCATTGCTTTACGACGATCACCAAAGCCTGGTGCTTTAACAGCAGCCACTTTAACGATGCCACGCATGTTGTTCACAACTAATGTTGCTAATGCTTCACCTTCAACGTCTTCTGCAACGATAAGCAATGGCTTACCTGTTTTTGCTAGACCTTCAAGAATCGGTAGTAATTCACGGATGTTAGAGATTTTCTTATCAACTAATAAGATAAATGGAGAATCTAACTCTACGCTGCCAGTTTCTGGCTTATTGATGAAGTATGGTGATAGGTAACCACGGTCAAACTGCATACCTTCAACAACGTCTAATTCGTTTTCTAGTGCTTGGCCTTCTTCAACAGTGATAACGCCTTCTTTACCGACGCGCTCCATTGCAGTGGCAATGATTTCACCGATTGATTCGTCAGAGTTAGCTGAAATAGTACCAACCTGAGCAATCGCTTTAGAGTCTGAACACTCTTGAGACAATGCTTTAAGCTCAGTTACAGCGGCAACAACGGCTTTGTCGATACCACGCTTAAGATCCATTGGGTTCATACCCGCGGCAACAGCCTTAAGACCTTCAGTCACAATTGATTGTGCAAGAACAGTAGCAGTAGTCGTACCGTCACCAGCAGCATCATTGGCTTTAGAAGCAACTTCTTTCACCATTTGTGCGCCCATGTTCTCGAACTTATCTTCTAGTTCGATTTCTTTTGCTACCGATACACCATCTTTAGTGATTAGCGGTGCGCCAAAGCTTTTATCTAAAACAACGTTACGACCTTTAGGGCCTAACGTCACTTTAACTGCGTTTGCAAGAATGTTTACGCCGTCTAGCATTTTAACGCGAGCGTCACTGCCAAATTTAACTTCTTTTGCTGACATTTGTCTGTTCCTTAAAATTTGTTGATGATTGAAAGCGAGTTAATAATTAGGATTAACCTACAACTGCCATTAAGTCAGATTCTGATAGGATAAGAACTTCTTCACCATCAATCTTTTCTTTCTTCACACCGTAACCTTCATTGAAAATCACTACGTCGCCGACTTTTACGTCAAGGGCTTTAACTTCACCGTTTTCTAAGATGCGACCATTGCCTACAGCTAGGATTTCACCACGTGTTGAAACTTCTGCAGCACTACCAGTTAATACGATGCCACCAGCTGAAGTTGACTCAACCTCTAAACGTTTTACGATTACGCGGTCATGTAATGGACGAATATTCATCTACGGACTCTCCTAATGATTGCTGCCCACAAACGAGGCGGTTTAAACAAATGATAAGGGTATTTACCCTTTGATGAATGATATATGGGGGTAGATGATCACAGTTCCAAGGGGCTTTTCTAAAAAACTGCGATTTTTTTGTAAAATTTGTAGCGAGTATTTATTAATACAGAATGAATGCTGGTAGTATTTGCCTCCCGTTTTCGTGTTTAAGTCGAGATTAATGATAGATAAACACGGGTTACTCAGCGCACCCATTGGCCGCGTGCTATTTAACATGAGTTTCCCTAACCTTATCGGTATCCTCACCATTTATGGTGGAAGCCTTATAGATACGTTTTTCATTAGCCAATTAGGGACTGATGCGCTTACTGCTGTCAGTTTTACTTTTCCAGTCGCTGTTGTTTTTGCAAGTATTGCAATAGGCATTGGTGCCGCTGTATCAACAAACTTAGCAAGGCTCATTGGCGCAGGCCATCATGATAAGGCGAAAAACTTCTTGTTTGATGCCCTATTACTGACGTTTTTATTAGTCAGTGTCCTGGTGTCATTAGGGATTATGGCCATTGACCCATTGTTTACCCTAATGGGGGCAAACGAAAAAACGTTACCACTGATCCACGATTACATGCTGATTTGGTTCATCAGTGCTCCGCTTTTAGTCTTATTAATGGTCGGTAACCAAGGAATAAGAGCAACTGGTGACACCCGCTCACCAGCAATTATTATGTCTGTTGCCGCCATCATTAATCTGGTTTTAGATCCCTTCCTTATTTTTGGTATCGGGCCATTTCCACGATTAGAAATCCAAGGGGCTGCCATTGCGACATTGGTTTCTTGGGTCGTTTCATTTACCGTATCTGTTTATATCTTAGTGTTTAAAAAACAAATCCTCGAAATGATGAGTTTATGTAAGCTAAGGATAAAAAAGAACTGGAAAACATTAGGTCACATTGCACGACCTGCCGCCTTAATGAATATGCTAAATCCTATTGCCAATGGGGTGATATTAGCCATGCTAGCCCGAGCAGACCAAGCCGCTGTGGCAGCTTATGGTGCAGGTATTCGCTTAGAAACCTTATTTATTGTAGTCACCATGGCGATGACCTCCAGTCTTATGCCATTTGTTGGGCAAAACCTCGGGGCTGGACAACACAAGCGAGCCAAAGAGGGCATGTTGCTCGCACTACGGTTTGCATTTGTGTTTCAAAGCTTGATGTATATTCCAATATTGTTAAGTGGCGAATCCATTGCTAAGTTGTTCAGTAGCGACCCTTTAGTCATCGATTGGCTGAGTTTTTATATTCAAGTATTGCCAGCGGCGTACGGCTGGCTGGCTATCGTTATCATGTTTGCCACCTGTTTAAATGCCTACCACCGACCACTCAAGTCATTAGTCATTAATGTCATCAGGTTGTTTGGTTTGATGTTGCCACTGGCTGCTTTAGGGATGTATTTGGGCGGCGTAAAAGGCTTGCTTATTGCTATACCAGTGACTAACGTCATTATGGGAATAGCCTGTTACATAATGGCTTGCAGGATCACTGAACATCCTTCGGTTAAGTACACCAATAATAATTCAAATGGTAATAGCGGTAGTGATAGTGGCGTTACAAACTCCGCTGACAGCGTTATCTAAGCCATCTGGAATCTAACATCTGGCGCTTAAGCAACTTATCAAGATGACGATTTATTAATTTGTATTACTTGCCCAATGTGTCATAACGTAGCGTTATACAGGTTTATGTAAACGACTGTCATGACGCAAGCATTCAAGGAAGAATATGAGGAATCATTTATGAGTAAATCCATTAATGCCGCGCTACTCAATGCCTTTGTCTGCCCTGGCACAGGACATTTATATTTGGGCAAAAAGGCAATGGGTTGGGGTATTATCATCACCTGTTTTGCCAGTTTATGCGCCATGATGATTGTGGTTATCGAGCGAGCTCAAGCCATAGCCGATGATATTGTCGCAGGTAACATCGCCCTAGACTTTACAGCCATATATAGCGCAGTGCACACGAGTGTCACAGCCAACTTACCCACGTCGGCCACTTTGGCAATGTACGCCTTTTTACTCTGTTGGATTGGTGGCACCATTAGCGCTTTTATAATGGGTAAAAAAATGGATGATGCCGCTGCTCATTCCAGTGATTAATATTTGCCAAGCAGTAACAAAAAACATAACTAAAAAGCCGGCTGAGTATTCTCAGCCGGCTTTCTTTTTTAGTCGCATTTATACGAAATGGGCAGTCTTTAGTTAACTGCATCAGCATTAAGGTATATAGCGCAGTGACTTACATTGCGTCGCTATTTCGTTTTTTCATCTTCTGACTTTTCGTCGCTTTTCGGCGTAATATCTTTCACTTCAACTTGATGAGTTTCTGGGGTTAATTCACTTGGATCGAATTTACGCTCAAAGTCGCCATCGAACGTATTACCGTTATCTCCATGACGCCCTTGTTCAAATGGATTTTGACCAAAACCTTGTTGACCAAACGGGTTTTGCCCAGCTTGTCCTTGAAAACCGCCACCAGCAACAACTCGCATTTGCATGCGTTTAAAAATATAACTCGCAATCGGCGAGCGAGTGATGGGGGTAAGCAGTAATAAACCAATAAAGTCAGTCACAAACCCTGGGAATAACAGTAATAAACCAGCAGCAGCAAGCATCATACCTTCAACAATTTCTTTGCCTGGCGCTTCGCCACGCTCAAGCTTAGATTGCACAGACATCAAGGTGCTCAAGCCTTGGCTACGAACCAATGACACACCCACAATCGCAGTTAAAAACACTAATGCAATGGTATTTAATGAGCCGAACACTTCACCTACTGAAATCAGTACTGATAATTCAATAGCAGGGACAAGAATAAACACTAAAAATATAACTAACAGCATGTTGGCCTCAATTTTTTCATTGGCTATGAACGATATATGGGGGTAGTCGGGTCTTAATTCAAGACGCGTCACGATAATCATTAATGACTAATGCAACCGATTACAAAAAATCGTACAGTATTGCTTTATTGTGAATAATGAAAATTAGTTGCAATAAAGGGTCGTGATAAATATACCAGCCTTGGCAATCACCTATTTTAGGTTATTAAGCTTAAGCTAACTTTAAGATAAACCAAAGATGATAGACTCCCTATGTCAGCAGCGTATTTATTAGTTATAACAACTTGTCCTGATATTGCCAGTGCCAAGAAACTGGCTAGTGCCTTAGTCGATGCAAAACTGGCAGCATGCGTACAACTGTATCCACAAATGGAGTCAGTCTATGTATGGGAGGATGAGGTTTGTCATAGTAGTGAAGTAGGAATGCACATAAAATGTTTGGCCAGTCATTATGATGCCATTGAACAATTAGTGATCCAACAACACCCTTATGAAGTACCAGAGTTAATCGCTGTGCCGATCGCTCAAGGCTTGCCAAACTATTTACAATGGATAAAAGAAACTTCTCAATCATGAAAAAAATATTTGCGCTTATATTTACCACTTTACTGCTGCTCTCTCCTTTAGCTCACAGTGAAGACATTTTTAGCAACAGTAATAAATTCAGTTTTTTGCAAGATGAGCCTGAATTAATGCCCGTTGAAGAAGCTTTTGTATTTGATTACCAGCAAAAAGGTAATCAAGTCGCCATAAGCTTTGTCATTGCTGACGGTTATTACATGTACCGAGATAAACTGCAGTTTAGTGCAGATGGTGCGGTCATTGGCGATATCGATTTACCGAAAGGTAAAATGCATGACGATGAATACTTTGGCGAGCAAGCCGTTTACTATTCATTTGTTACATTGCCATTAGCGATAAAAGAAGCCGCTGACGATGCCAAGGTACAAGTAACCTTTATGGGCTGTGCTGAAGGCAAGCTATGTTACCCACCAACCAAACGTGATGTCATTTTAGATGCGGTTGAAGCAAACGACGGTAAAATTGCAACGAAAAAAGCCATCATCGGCGATGCTTATGCAGCAAAGAAAGCGGCTGATAACGCCTCAGAAAACACTGACACACAAGCGCCAATTACGCAACAAGATAGTTTGAGCCAGATGTTAGCTAACGACAGTCTAATGTGGACCTTAATTATCTTCTTTGGTTTAGGTATTGGATTAGCGTTAACCCCATGTGTATTCCCAATGTACCCTATTTTGTCTGGCATTATTGTTGGCCAAGGCAAGCAGTTATCAACGGCTAAAGCATTCACCTTATCGATGGCCTATGTTCAAGGTATGGCCATCACCTATTCGCTATTAGGTTTAGTGGTAGCTTCTGCCGGAATGAAGTTTCAAGCGGCGCTGCAGCATCCCGCTATCTTAATCTTCTTAGCCGTCATGTTTGTGCTATTAAGTTTATCGATGTTTGGTCTGTACGAGCTGCGTCTACCTGGTAAATGGCAAGACAAAATGAACACCCTGTCGAATAACCAAAAAGGTGGCAACCTTGTTGGCGTATTCTTTATGGGTGTGATTTCAGGCTTAGTGGCCTCCCCTTGTACTACTGCGCCGCTGTCTGGTGCGCTTATTTATGTTGCACAAAGTGGTGATCTGCTCCAAGGCTTCTTAGCCTTGTATGTATTAAGCATGGGTATGGGTGTTCCCCTTCTAATTATTGGTACATCTGGTGGTAAGCTGTTACCTCGTGCAGGTGCATGGATGGATATCATCAAGACCATCTTCGGTTTCTTACTGATTTCGGTATCGATTGTGATGGTCGGCCGTATCTGGCCTGGCGTAGTGTCTGATGTACTGTGGTCAATTTGGGGCATTAGCTTAACAGGCTACTTAATGCACCAGAATAAACTATCAGAATTTAACTGGAAGCAAACCACTCGAGGCGTGCTACTGATGCTGACTTTGCTTGCCAGTTTCTCGTATGGTTTCCAAGCGGTAATGTCTGCATTGGGGATGCAAGCGCCTTCAATGAGCACTCAAATTAGTCAAACAGCTAAAGTTGAGCATGCTGAGTTTACAATTATTAAATCTGTAGAAGATTTAGAAGTTGAGCTCGATAAGGCCAGTATTAGTGGCAAAACCGTAATGTTAGATTTATACGCCGACTGGTGTGTGGCGTGTAAAGAGTTTGAAAATATTACCTTTGTTGACCCTGAAGTGATGTCACGTTTAGATCAAATGGTGTTACTACAAGCTGATGTCACTAAGAGTGATGCGATTGATGTGGAATTGCTAGAACATTTCAGCGTATTAGGCTTACCTACCTTGTTGATGTTTGATGAAAATGGCAACCAACGTGAAGATTTACGAGTAACAGGCTTTATGGGGCCTAAACCGTTTGCTGAACACCTAGATTTATTACTTAAAAAATAATTTCACTACATAGTAAACTACTGATAAATGGTCAATTTAGTAATTAAATTGGCCATTTTTTTATTTCATACGCAATTTTTAATATCAAGTTAATTAATTTCTTATACAATCTACTTACCTACAACCTCTTTTCAACAACTAGACTTAAGGCATTATGGAACCAGCAATTTTCATTATTACCCTTCTTTGCGGCATGCTAGTCAGCCGAGTGGGACTCCCTCCACTCATTGGTTATTTAGCGGCCGGCTTCTTACTGTTTATCTTTGGCGTACAAGATGAAAGTGTTCCACTGCTACAAGAGTTAGCAGACTTAGGCGTCATGTTGTTACTGTTCGCCATTGGCTTAAAGCTGGATGTTAAAAGCTTACTTAAGTCGGAGATTTGGGCCAGTTCCAGTCTTCACTTAGTTGGCTCAATTTTATTCTTTTTACCTATCCTTAAATTGTTAGGCTTGGTTGGCTTAGATAGATTGGTTGATCTTGAAATGAACCAACTATTGCTGCTGAGCTTCGCATTAAGCTTCTCCAGTACGGTATTTGCCGTGAAAGTGCTAGATGAAAACGGCGATGGCCAAGCGTTATACGGCCGCATCGCTATTGGTATCTTGATTATGCAAGATATCTTCGCGGTGCTGTTTTTAACCATTTCCAAAGGTGAGTTTCCTTCAGTTTATGCCTTTGGTTTATTGTTATTGCCGCTGTTAAAACCGGTTATTTATAAAGTGTTTGATCGTGTTGGCCACGGTGAAATGCTTATTCTATTTGGTCTTGCTATGGCATTAGTCATGGGCGCTTGGGTATTTGAGGCAGTCGGATTAAAACCAGATTTAGGCGCCTTAATCATGGGGATTTTACTTGCTGGTCACGCTAAATCCTCTGAGCTGGCCAAATCAATTTATTACTTTAAAGAATTGTTCTTAGTGGCGTTCTTTTTAACCATTGGCTTAAATGGACTACCAACCATTGAAGATGTCGGTTTAGCAGGCCTATTGGTACTATTAGTGCCGTTTAAAATCATGCTGTTCTTTGTCATATTAACTCGCTTTAAACTGCGTGCTCGTACTTCAATGTTTGCATCGTTTAACTTAGGTAATTACAGTGAGTTTGGCTTAATCGTAGCAGCCGTTGCCGCGCAAAAAGGCTGGTTACCTGCTGAGTGGTTGATTATTCTCGCCGTAGCGTTAAGTATTAGCTTTTTAATTGCAGCGCCGCTCAATGCCAGCGTCAACCGCATTTATCAGCGTTTTCAGACAACAGTAACTACCTTAGAAAAGCACCCATTGCATCCTGAAGACAGACAAATTCCTGTCGGCAATCCACGCTTTTTAATTCTAGGTATGGGCCGCATTGGCTCGGGCGCCTACGATGAGCTTCGCAGTAAATATAAAGGCGAAATCCTAGGAATTGAACATAAACAAGATTTGGTCGATTTTCATCGTAATGAGGGCCGTAATGTTGTGCAAGGTGATGCCAGCGATACCGACTTTTGGGAAAAGCTTGAGCGTGCCCCAAGTCTAGAACTCGTGTTACTTGCCATGCCGCACCATGTGGGGAATATGTTTGCTGTAGAGCAACTGAAAAAACTGGAGTATAAAGGCAAAATTAGTGCGATAGTCCAGTACTCAGAAGATGCATTGTCACTCAAAGAGCAAGGTGTAGACAGCGTATATAACTTGTACGAAGCTGCTGGTGCAGGTTTTGTGGATAATGTAATCCATGAGTTATTAGAGCCAGTCATTGAAGACGAACAAGACAATTCACAAGACAATTCACAAGATAATTCACAAGATAAGGCTGTCGCGTCTGATGAAATAAACCAAATTCTCAGTAAGCCATAGCTTCTCAGTAATAGCATAGCGTGACACGCTAACGTGAATCTATCTGCGCCTTATGGTTTCATAAGGCCTTTTTTATGCTCATATTTTATCTACAATGCCTGTCAACGACGGGGAACTGTATTCATCAATTAAACGAGACACCAAATGGATATTAGCTGGTTAGCGCTTGGGTTATTTATGCTGGTATTAATCGCCCCCATTGCGATTAATCAGGTTTATCAGCTTCACTTGGGCAAAGATATGGCCATTGCGGTGACTCGTATGACGGTACAAATGGCGTTAATTGGTGTGTATCTGCAGTATCTTTTTCACCTTGATAACCTTTGGGTTAACCTCATTTGGCTTGTTGTGATGTTACTTGTGGGGGCTAGCGCCATAATCAGCAAGGCTAATTTACCCAAACACCCACTGATGGCGCCTGTTATATCAGGCTTAATACTAGGACTTGTGCCAATATTGCTCATCATGATGTTGTGGTTATTTCAGCCTACACCGATTTACAATGCGCAATATTTGATACCCACAGCAGGAATGTTGCTGGGAAATAGTTTAAGTAGCAATATTATTGCTCTGCAGCGATTATTTGCCGCATTTGACCAACAGCAAGCACAATATCAAGGCGCGCTTGCCTTGGGTGCAACACCTAAACAAGCGGCAGCGCCTTTTGTGCAAACAGCGCTGCAACAATCTTTTGCCCCGATTCTGGCATCGATGGCGACAACGGGATTAGTCAGTTTACCTGGCATGATGACTGGACAAATTTTAGGGGGTGTAGACCCCATAATCGCAGTCAAATATCAGATCGTCATTTTGGTTGCCATTTTTGCGACCTTAACGATTTCTGTGACAAGTTCAATTAGCTTTGCTTTACATAAACTGCTCGCGCATACAGGCAAAATGCGTTTTAACTTACTCACCAACACTGATAATCACAGGTAAACCAGACATAAAAAAGTGAGCCATGAGGCTCACTTTTTAGTTAATAACATGAAGGGGAGTCATGCTATTTTGTTACTACCGATTCAAAATTGATGACTATTTTTTTGAATAGGCTGCCGCTTGCTCACCTGCTAAGCGGCCAAAGGTAATGATGTCAGAGATTGCGTTACCACCTAAGCGGTTGGCACCATGAACACCACCTGTCACTTCACCTGCACCGTATAAACCAGGAATCACTTTCTTATCTTCTGAGAGCACTTCCGCTTTATCGTCAATTGAGACACCGCCCATAGTGTGATGCACACCTGGTGTAACTTCAATGGCGTAGTAATTACCTTCATTTAAGGCACGTGGTAAGTTCGCACGTTCAAAGTCAGTGTCTTTGCCTGCTGCAACTAACTTGTTGTATTGAGCAATCGTTGCCGTTAGTGCTTTACCATCAATACCTTCAATTTTGCCTAACTTCTCTGGCGTTTCAGCTGATGGCACGACACCAAGTTGAATGTACTTATCGATTTTCTTCAATGATTTACGCACTGAATCATCAAAGATTAAGTAAGCCACTTTATCGGTTTGATTAAGAATTGCCGCAGCAGCTTTATCACGAGTAGTGATTTCATTAACGAAGCGCTTACCTTCTTTATTAACCAAAATGGCACCGTTACCACGCACCGCTTCAGTCACCATCACCCCGCCTTTCACTGACAAAGTAGGATGCGCTTGAATGTATTGGATATCTGTCATGCCTGCACCAGCGTTACCCGCAACATCTAAACCATCACCTGTCGCACCTGGTTGGTTAGTTGAAATAAAGCCTTTTAACTTAGGATCAAGTTTAGCAACACGTTCATTGTTACGACCAAATCCACCCGTTGCCATGACGACCGCTTCAGCTTTAATCCAGTAGTAACCTTTGTATTTACCTTTAACCAGTAAACCTTCCACTTTACCTGAATCATCTTTGATAACTTCAACACCACGGGTATTCATACGCATGTCGATATCACGCTTAAGTGCATTATCATAAAGCACTTGAATGACGTGAGCTCCTACACCTGCACCACCTGTAGGACGATGAGAACGGTTAGCTGATGCGCCGCCCATACGACCAACATCATTTAAATCAGCGCCCATGCCTGTCATCCAATCAACAGAGCCTTTAGAGTGAGAGGTTAATACATCCACTAACTTAGGATCGTTTAACTCGCGACCACCTTTCATGGTGTCTTTATACATAGACTCAACGCTATCTTTAATATCTTTAGCTTTTTGTTGATCAGTCCACGCGGCGTTCATACCACCTGCAGCCAATTTAGCGTTACCACCAATCACTGGCTCTTTTTCAATCAAAATAACTTTAGCGCCTGCATCCGTTGCTGCCACTGCTGCTGAGAAGCCTGCGCCACCAGAGCCCACAACCACCACATTCACAATGTCACTTGGCGCTGCTGATAATGCCGCTTTACGATCTGCTGCATCTTTTGCTAATTCTGCAATCGTAAGTTCGTAGCGCTCCCATTTGCTGCCAAACGGCATATCAAACTCAAAGCTATGGCAAGAGTCACAATACACGACTGATTTTTCATGGCCGCTATGACATGATGTACATGCGACATCACCTGGGAAGTGAGATTCATGGGCATTATAATTTTCACGAGTATTGCTTTCTGCCACTTCCGCTAACGTGCCATGACACGACACACACTGTTCATTTTCATAAGTTAAGCTGTCATTAGACAATTCACCACTTGGTAAATGACAGCTTTCACAATCTTGATTTTCTGAGTGAAAGTCAGCAAGGTTGTCAGCTGCAATTGCGCCTCCAGCTAACCCCGCTGAGCCAAGTAGTACAGCTAACAAGGCTGCGCATCGTGTTAATTTCATGGTAACTCCTTAAAAATAGCAATGACGCTAATTCGCCTTGGCATGCTTAATCACTAAGCCATACCTTTTGCTATTGAACCTGATGTAAGACTATTTTGACTCTGGGTTAATGCGGCCTCAATCAAACTCTGCAGACTCAATTTGAAACTTTACAGCGGATCACATCTGCCATTTATGGCTATGCAAAAGCGCATAACCTCAATGGTGACTATGCATTTTTGCATAGCCTGTAGTGATCCGTGTCACAATCAATTGGTGCTGAATTTCTTGGTTCTTTCAAACTAAGACGTGTCAAAGCTTAGAAATAAACTGACTAAAATCAAGCTTGAATCTCACTGTTCATCTTTGTGTCATATTTACGCTCAATGCCACAGTTCGAAAGATTATCATTTGCTAAAGTGCAGCTAATATCTCTTGTAAATCCATTATCCTTTGATGAAATATTTTGCGCTATTACTGCTAATACTATCCATACCTGCTAATGCTGAAGAGGCAATTGTGTTTGGTGTGCACTCCACAACTGCGCCGCTTGAGTGGCGAGATAATGGCGTGGATCAAGGGTTTAATGTGGAACTCATGGAAAGCATTGGTTTACTGTTGAACAAGCCTATTACAGTGAGACGCAAGACATTTCAGCAATTAGTCAGTGACATGCACAATAGCGATAGTGATGTGGATGTGATTGCAGTTGTTAGCCCTGTTAACTTTCGTCGAGAACTGGCGCAATCCGATCCTGTGTATGCCACGCATGCCAAGGCCTTTACTTTGCAAGGTGAAGACTACATCGATAATTGGTCTGACTTAGTTGGTAAACGGGTGGCCATTAAAAATGGCGCATTTGTGGATATCTTTTTAAAAAATCAGCCACAAGATTTCACCCAAGTGAAAGTCGATTTGTACGAAACAGGCTTTCAAATGTTGATGAGTAAAGAAGTGGATGTGGTCCTAGCGGAGAATTTTGTCGCTAGACGGTTACAACCCAAATACCCATCAGTTCGCAGCGCCAGTGATGCATTAATTTTTGGTGCATTTACCTTTGTTAGTCATCCTGCCAATGCCCCGCTATTGAAAGAAATCAATGATGCTCTAAGGCAACTGAAAATTTCGGGAGAATATGACAGATTAGTCAATAAATGGTTTGGCATGGGACGAGAAAAGTTTGATATCACCTCAACTCACCAAAAGATGCTCACTTTATCTATTGTTATTTCGATAATTTCGGCAATGGGCATGCTGTATACCTTTTCCGTAAGCCGTAGTTTGAAATATCGCTCTGAAGCATTAGCGCTTGAGCTACAACAACGTAAAATCGCCGAGCAAAAAATCCGTTCATTATCGCAGCAGTTCCAAGCTGTGCTGGATGGTATCCCTCATGGAATGACCATCTTTGATAAACAAATGCAGTGCCTGTGGAGTAATGACAATAATCAGTTATTGACTCATAGCCAGTTTCATTACATTGATGGGACACCTTTTGATTTAGCTGAAAGTGTTAAAAGCGTCATTGACTCTAAAAAGTCCTTTATTGCTGACATGGGATATCTTGCTCAGTATTGGCAAGTGCAAATTCATCCAATTGCTGACGAGCAAGCCGTTGTACTACTTGAAGAAAACACTGAGCAACAGCATTTGCGCCAAGCCAATGATGAAGCCAGTCGCTTAGCCTCATTAGGCGAGTTATCGGCTGGTGTCGCCCATGAAATTAATAACCCAACCGGCATTATTATTCACTCTATTGCTCTGTTTGCCGAGGCAATGAAAGATCTGCAACCTGCAGCCGAGTATTACCAACAACAAAATCCGTTTTGGTTAATTGCAGGATTAGATCCTCAAGCGGCTTTCGCCGAGATTAACCACAGTAATGAGGTCGTAGAAGAGAGTGCTAAACGCATCTCCAGAATCGTTAATGATCTTAAATGTTACGCATTACCAAATTTGTCAGCGAACCATCAAGCTACCAGCTTAAATGAAGTGGTACAGGTAGCCCAGCGTTTAACCACCAACCAGCTTAAACGGTTCCAAGTTACCGTTGAGCTTGCTGACCCAAGTCCAATTATCAAAGGCGACGCCCAGCAGTTACACCAAGTGTTAATTAACCTTATTCAAAATGCATGTCATGCCATGGACACCACTAATGGCCATATCCATTTACGTACAGCAATGAAAGGCAAAGCTGCCTATGTCAGTGTTGAAGATAATGGTGCAGGCATGGACAAAGCGACGCTGAAGCGGATCACTGAGCCATTCTTCACGACACGTCGCTCATACGGTGGAAGCGGCCTAGGGCTCTCGGTGTGCAGCCGCATTTTAAAAGAGCATCACGGTGAGATGAAAGTCACTTCAACACTCAATCAAGGTAGTCAGTTTACTTTGGTGTTTAGTGCCATCGAACCTGAACAATCTGCGCCTTTTTCGCCAATAAGCTCATCAACAACAAATAGCAGGAAGCCAATACAGTGAAACTCGCACGTAATATCTTACTCGTCGACGATGAAGCCTCATGGCTACGTACACTATCAGTGACCTTAAATCGTTTAGTACCCGAAGCTGTTATCGACACCTGTGTTGATAGCCGCCAAGTGATGAGTCGATTAGAAGGCACTGACTACGCCCTTGTGTTACTTGATTTAACGATGCCATTTCATTCGGGCGAAGATTTACTCGAGCAAATCCGCCTTGAGTATCCCAACACTCGAGTGATTATTGTTACTGGTGTCAATGAAGTAGAAACAGCGGTGCGCTGTATTAAACATGGCGCTTATAACTACTTTATTAAAACTGATGATGTCGCTGAATTAGCATTAACGGTGCGCCGTGCTTTAGAAGTCGTCGGACTAGAGCGTAATTACCATAGAATAAAAGAAAGCTTTTTAAGCAAAACGTTAACCCAGCCCAGTGCGTTTAATAATATTCTGACCTGCGAGCCAGCCTTGCTTGATCAATTTCGCTATTTAGAAGCGGTGGCTTTTAGCCCTGAGCCAATACTTATTTACGGTGAAAGTGGCACAGGCAAAGATGAATTTGCAAAGAGTTGCCATCAGTTATGCAGCCCTGATGCCCCTTTTATTAATATCAATTTAGCAGGAATAAGTGAAAGCGCTTTTGAACTTCAGGTCTTTGGGCGCTTAAGCCAAGAACCAGGCCAATCGCAAGCTGGCGCATTACACCAAGTAGGCAAAGGGTTGCTCTACCTTAATGAGATTGCAGATTTGCCTTTATCATGCCAAGCGAAGCTTGTTGATATTTTGCAGCAAAAACAATATTACCCAATGGGCAGTGACAGACCCTATCCAGTCAATTGCCGCATCATAGCTTCCACTCAACAAGATTTACTCGCCTTAAGCCAAGAAGGTAAATTTAGGCGTGATTTGCTCTATCGCTTACGTGCCCATAAAATCCATTTACCCCCTTTAAGGCAGCGCAAACTTGATATATCGATGTTGATTAATCATTTTATCGCACAAGCTGCTGAAGAAATGAACACAACGCCGCCGCATCAACCAAGCGATCTAGCGACACAGCTTCAAGATTATGACTTCCCTGGTAACTTACATGAGCTCAAAGGCATGGTGTTCGATGCAGTAAGTCGCAGTGATGGAGTGCAGTTAACCATCTCCCCATTTATGGAAGCGATTAATGCACTTAAATCATCAAACTCTCCTAAAGGAAATCGGATTATTTTTCCGCAGACTTTACCGACCTTAGCCGATATGAGCCAAGCCTTGATTGATGAAGCAATGAGCCGTACGGCAAATAATCAAACCGCAGCCGCGCAAATGTTAGGTATCAGTCAGTCGGCATTAAGTCGACGAATAACAAAAAAAGAGTAACTCGATTCATGATGAAGGTTGTCTAAAATGGGCGCTTGATACTGGTTAATCTAGACGGCTGTTGTTCTTTAAACGAAATAATAGCCGCATTAGAATAGTCCTTTAAGATAAGCAGCTACACCAAACGACATGAATTTACTTAATAAATATCCATTTTCGGTCAGAAATGGAATCAAAATAGTGAATCCTAGTTACACCTCCGACCAATCGTGATATAAATCACATATCTATCGGACAATTAACTCAATTTAGTCTAAGTTTAAAGTTAAGTAGTCAATTCGATACTCGTAAAAATATCTAAGTAATTCGGCATTCTTTGGAACTGTAACTGTATGTCTAATCCTGCTCAAAAAGCCATGAAGTTGTTTGTACAAACATTTGGAACTACGGCTGACGACCTTTATCAAGCACCAGGTCGCGTCAATATTATTGGCGAACACACGGATTATAACGAAGGATTTGTTTTACCCGCTGCAATTAACTTTCACACTGTCATCGCTGTTAAAGAGCGTAGTGACAATACATTTCGTGCTGTAACTGATGCGTTTCCGGGTCAGATAATACAGTGGAAATTTGGTGAAGAAAGTACCAGCCAAGACAGTAATAGCTGGGGTAATTATTTAAAAGGATTTACCGCGTCGATGTTTCAATCGGGCCTAAAAGCAAAAGGGCTTGATTTAGCGATTGTTGGCAATGTGCCTTTAGGTGCCGGCATGTCATCTTCTGCTGCCTTAGAGGTCGCTTTTGGCACCGCTATCAGCTATGCCAGTCAACTGCACTTATCACCACTTGCTATTGCCCAAATAGCGCAACGTGGCGAACACCGCTTTATAAAAACAGAGTCAGGAATTATGGATCAAACCATTAGCGCCTTGGCTGAAGCTGATCATGCCCTGCTCATTGATTGTTTAGAGCTTGATAGTGAGCCTGTCTCGATCCCTGAAAATCTCAGTTTATTAATTGTCGATCCACATATCGATCGCCAAAGTTTAATAGAACGATTTGAAGCACGCAAAAAAGAGTGTGCCGAAATTAACGACCTATTAGCCATTGAGTCATTAAGAGAAGTCAGTTTGGTGCAGCTAAATCGTGAAAAGCATGCACTAGGTGACACGCTATTTTGTCGAGCAAGGCATGTGTTAACTGAGAATCAACGTACTGTAAATGCTGCTAGAGCACTTGAGCAAAATGATATAACACGTTTCAGTCAGTTGATGGCACAATCTCATGACTCAATGAAAACCGATTTCGACATTTCCACGCAAGAAATCGATACCCTTGTCGGTATTGTTAAAGACGTCATTGGCAACCGTGGCGGTGTTCGTATGAGTGATGGCTGCGTTGTAGCCTTAATTGATCATGAACTTACCGATGCTGTTGTCAACGCTATTGAAGCCAAATACCCAGAACAAACGGGGCTTGAGGCCATTATTTATTTATGCTCAGCCAGTGATGGTGCAGGCAGAATCGACTAAATCACTAAAGCATCAGCTGGCAGTGTCTAATAGTGAATGTAGCGGCTGCCACACGGCTTAATTATCTCATCAGGAAGAGACTACAATGATTGAAATCACGGCATTGGAGCCATGGCAAGACCCTCGTGGTGGCAGCATCGAGCGTGTCCGAATCGATAACGGCAACA
This sequence comes from Shewanella sp. P1-14-1, assembly GCF_001401775.1. Classification (NCBI taxonomy): domain Bacteria; kingdom Pseudomonadati; phylum Pseudomonadota; class Gammaproteobacteria; order Alteromonadales; family Shewanellaceae; genus Shewanella; species Shewanella sp. P1-14-1. Next base: position 156,243 of record NZ_LKTL01000002.1, read on the forward strand.
TCGCAATCGAAATTCTAAGCCTAGGTGGGATCATTCGTGAATTATGGACTGCAGATAAATTTGGACAGCGTCAGAACATTGTACTGGGTTGTGATAGTGTCGCTGACTACTTAGCTCAGCAAGCCTATTTAGGAGCGATTGCAGGTCGCTATTCTAACCGTATCGCTAATGGTCAATTGCATTATCAAGGGCAAGACTATCAACTAGACATTAACCAAGCGACAAACTGCTTACATGGCGGTCGTGACGGGTTTCATTTAAAGCAATGGCATATGGAAACCTTAGCTGATGGAGTGCGGTTAACGGTCGACAGCCCTGATGGAGAAATGGGCTTTCCTGGGCTATGTAAAGTTCAGCTAGACTACCGTTTAGAAGGCAATAATTTACTTATCGACATGCAAGCTCAGGTCGATAAAGCCTGTCCTATTAGTTTAACTCAGCACAGTTACTTTAATTTAGAAGGCGCTGATAGTGAGACGAATGTGGATCATCACATTCAAGTCGATGCCCAGCAATATTTAACAATGAACGATGTCGGCGTGCCTACCTCAATGGATGAAACGCTCGGCAGCGACTTAGATTTATCAAAACCGACGCCTTTTTCTGAGCAGACACAGCGAGCAGCATTAAGCGCTACCAATGGTTTTGACCATTGTTATGTATTAGCTCAGACAAATCATGATCTTGTTCGCTTTGGTTGCCTATCAAGCCCTAAAAGCGGCCGCACTATGACCATCTACACTGATCAGCCTGGCGTTCAGTTATATGGGGCAAACTTCCTTGAGGGAACAAAAGGTTTTAAAGGGGAGATTTATCAATCCCATCGCGCTGTATGTATTGAGCCGCAGATGCTACCAGACTCTCCAAATCAACCCCACTTACCGGGTGAGCCGTGGATTGCTGCTGGTGATACTTATCACCATCACACTCGCTATGAATTTGGTGTGCTATAAGCCCTGAGAATTCGCCATAAAAAAGGCGCTACCCTTAAGGGAGCGCCTTTTTTATTGTAATGACAATACTATAGTCAACCAATGCCGTTTTGCATTGATGCTACCTGTCGTCGTCACCATCATCACTCATACTGGCTTCAAAACCCGTATCTTCAAATTCCATATCGTCATCAGCATCCATGACATCATCCATTGGCTCGTCGGGAACAACCGGCGCCTTACTTTTCACTTCAGGTGCTGAATCTGGCACTGAAGATAGTTCAATATGTGCCTCATGCTTTGCCATAAACTCAGCTCTAGCGGCTTGCCATGCTGCATCATGTTCAGCTTTTGCCGCAGCAAGTTGCGCATCATCAAGTTCATGAAGATTCACTTTAACAATATCTTCGACATACTCACCAATGGTATTTCGACTCGCATTGAATAAGTAGATCCGTCCAGGTGACGCGTCAGGTAAACGGTTATCATGAACGACGATTGACGTGCCTCTTGCAGTTCTTAATTCACCGAACCACACTTGTTTTTTTGCAGTGTTATACATATATGCTAACGCCCTTAAATCAACACATACCTTTAAAAATGTACTGATGAGTACATCGTTTAATAAATAAACCATACAGTTAACGCATGACTATTGAGGGTAATTAATCAAAAACTTCTTCAAAAATCAACTGATGTTTTATGAAGTTTTTGATATTTTGAACTCAACAATAAAATCGATATCATAGTGAGCTAGGCGATTCACCTACCCGCATATCAATCGCTAATAATCAGACAATATGGCTGAAAATTAACCCTCTCATACACGCTCAAATTTAGCCCAAAATACGTAAGCTTCAAGTTCTCAATTCGAAAAAATCTGTTCTATATCACTTTCAATACAATTTTACCTTGATGCTGTCCTGACTCCATATATTGATGTGCTGCGATAACCTCTTCAAAGGCAAAGATCTTATCCAGCTTGATGTTAATTGAGCCACTATCAAGTAATGGCCAAATTTGCGCTCTCAGTGCTGCAGCAATGTCAGCTTTCGCTTCAACACTTTGCGGCCTCAAGGTGGAACCTGTCCAGCTGATCCGCTTTGCCATGAGTCTAAAAATATCCACTTCAGCTCTTATTCCCCTTTGCATGGCGACAGTCACCATTCGGCCATCCGTTGCCACCACTTTGAGGTTTTTATTTACAAAATCTCCACCCGCTATATCAAACACCACATTGACTCCTTGGCCACCTGTCGCATTAAGTATCGGCTCGACAAAATCTTGTGTGTGATAATTAATGGCAAGTTCTGCACCCTGTTGCAGACAATATTGGCACTTTTCATCAGAACCAGAAGTGACAAATACGCGTGCTCCCATTGCCTTAGCGATTTGAATTGCTGTTGTTCCGATACCACCTGAGCCACCGTGAATTAATACAGACTCACCTTTACTCAACCCTGCTCTGATCATCATGTTGCCCCAAACCGTAAAGCAGGTTTCGGGTAGTGCAGCAGCTTGCTCAAAGCTATAACCTTTAGGAATAGGTAAACAATGACTAGCAAACGTCACGACTTGTTCGGCATAGCCGCCACCTGGAACTAAGGCACATACTTTATCGCCAGCTTGCCATTGATAAACACCTTCTGCGACAGCAATAATCTCACCTGACACTTCTAAGCCTAAAATAGGACTAGCCCCTTTGGGGGCTGGATATGCCCCTTCTCGCTGCTTAATATCGGGGCCGTTTACACCTGCAGCATGGACGTTAATGACAACCTGATCCGACGTTAATGCTTGAGTGATTAAGTCATCTTGAGATTGTGCAATATTCATAACTTCTGCGCTTCCAGGCTCAGTAAAAGTAATATATTTCATGATATAAACCTCAATAATAGTCAGTCGCACAAGGATGAAACAAGCACCAGAATGTGACCAGATGGACAACATGACCTTGAAACAATTTAGCCTCTAGACACCTTCAACTCGAAAACTGCGCCGAGACAAAAGCATGAAGATAGCATTGCTACATAACTTATCAATAACTCACGACGATTAACGATTTCGCTTTACAAAACTGGCAAAAATACCAAGAACGATTAAATTTAATCTAATAGATTGCCGCTTTAAGATACAATAACTCAAAGAGTTAGACTCACTGCTTAACCTTATGACTTCAAATGTACACGAAGTAACTTATTACTCGGGAAGATTTAGTTATACTGTTCTCTATTGACTCAACAAACTAATAATGGGTTGCTTGTTAGGCCTGTTATGAGTTGCGAACACATAAACTGACTGGAATTTATATCATTGTGAAAATGACGCTAAACACAGCCTTAACTAAGTTGTTCGCTTGCACTACAGCATGTCTATTGTGCCTTAGTAGCCTTTGGTCAGCGTCTTTATCTGCCAAGCCCCTTTTAATCGCATCTGATATTTGGTGCCCTTACGTATGTGAAGGTCAAACAGGCTATGTCACTGAATTAACCAAAAGGGCTTTTGCTGAAATGGATCAACCGGTTCATTTTATCGCAGTGCCATTCAATCGTGCTTTAAAAGAAGTCCAACACGGAAATATTGATGCAATCTTAGCCGTCACGCCAGAACATGTTAGCCAATTTAATTTATATACTGATGAAGTCGTTGTGGGTTATGCCAGCAAAGATTTCTACACCACTACAGGGTTTGCTTGGCAATTTAATCAGCTTGAAGATTTAGATAACGTGCAAGTTGGTATCATTCGTGGTTATGACTATGGCGAGCGATTAAACGATAAAATTGCCAATTCAAATCGTTTCTACATTGCGACTGGAAACCAGCCGTTAACCATGAACCTAAAAAGGCTTATCAAAGGCCGTTTTCATGTCATGCTGGGTAATAAAGTGGTTATTCAAAACACGGCTGAAAAGCTAGCTCTAGATGATCAAATTCGCTTTGCAGGTACCTTCGGTGAACCATTGCCTTTGTATGTAGGCTTTAACCAAGGCGCGACTAAAGCTGCCAAAATGTTTAATCAAGGGCTAACTAAGCTCAAAAAAACGGGGGAATACCAACAAATATTGGATAAATACAATATTGAGCACCCAGCAGATCCATTAGCGCTAACTCCTTAATTTTAAATGGCTAAGCTTTACAATACCCTAGTTATACACGCCCTAGTTATACATGCCTTGCACTGAACGACTCTCCCAATGATGCTTATCCAACAAAATACATAAGCATTATTTTACCGCCTCATTTGACTCCCCCCCACAATTAGCACCTTTTAGGTTTGATTGTTTATTGCAAATACCCTCGGTTCGATTCACCTAGCGCACATTTTCAAAGACAAATTGATCTAGCTCAAAACTATTGCAACTTTTGTTAAATTTCTGTTGCCTCAATGTATAACCTTGGCAAACTGAATACATAAGTTAGACCATTCCAATAAGGCGTTTTCTTTTCCCTATACGCGAGGAATTACGCTTAAGCGATTGTCATTATTAACTTTCACAGGAGGTGGAATGAGCGGATTAGTTAAGTTATTACAATCTATGCTCGGCAGTTTTCGAGATTTAGTCCCCATTATTTTAGTGGTGAGTTTTTTTGAAATTTTTATCCTCCAACAAGCTCCTGATAACCTTTTTTCTATCCTTGTCGGTGTCATCTTTATCGTTTTAGGACTGACTTTTTTTGTGTTCGGATTAGAAATGGGCCTATTCCCAATCGGTGAGTCCTTAGCTCATGCCCTTGCTCGCAAAGGTAGCACTTTCTGGTTAGTCATTTTTTCTTTCTCACTCGGCTTTGGCACGACCCTAGCAGAACCCGCGCTGACCGCTGTGGCAGCTGAAGCGGCTGAAGTCGCAGCAGAAGGTGGCGCCATTGCCGCCACAGAAGCAGCAATGGACAGTTATGCGATGGGACTGAGATTAACGGTGGCAGTCTCCGTTGGCTTAGCCATCTTGCTTGGAGTAATCAGGATAGTTAAAGGCTGGCCAATTCATTACTTGATCATCGGTGGCTACATTATTGTCATGATCCTCACAAGCTTCGCCCCAGAAAATATCATCGGCATCGCTTATGACTCGGGTGGCGTGACCACGTCAACGATTACAGTGCCATTAGTGACGGCATTAGGCGTGGGCTTAGCCACTGTGATTAAAGGCCGAAACCCAATGTTAGATGGCTTTGGACTCATTGCTTTTGCAAGTTTAACGCCGGTAATTTTTGTCTTACTTTACGGCATGGTGTTATGACAATGATGTGCAATAAAGACATTACTTTACTTAATGAGCAGGTACAATTTGCCAAGGAGGCCAAATGACGTGGCTTTATCAGTTATTAGAAACCTTGCTGCTCACAATGCGAGATGTGATCCCGATAGCCATAATTCTATTTGGATTCCAATTAGGTGTACTTAAACGTCCTATAGCTAACTGGAAAACGGTGGTGCTTGGGTTTGTTTATGTCACCTTCGGGTTAAGCTTTTTCTTAGTAGGACTCGAACTGGCGCTGTTCCCAATCGGTGAAAATCTTGCAAATCAGTTAACCTCACCAGAAATTTTGCACCCTGATGGTTCTGCTGGGCCTTACATCTGGCAAGACTATTTATGGGTGTATGTCTTTGCTGCCGCTATTGGATTCAGCACCACCATTGCCGAACCCTCATTGATTGCAGTCGCTATTAAAGCGAACGAAGTGTCAGGTGGCACGATTAGCACTCAAGGGTTACGTATTTCGGTGGCAATTGGCGTGGCTTTCGGCATCTCGCTAGGCTGTTTTCGCATCGTCGTTGGTGACCCAATCCATTATTACATCATGGCAGGTTATGTGGTGGTAGTGATCCAAACCTTCTACGCACCTAAATCCATCATCCCACTCGCGTATGATTCAGGTGGCGTCACCACTTCAACTGTTACCGTGCCCCTGGTCGCAGCATTAGGTTTAGGTTTAGCCTCAAATGTTGAAGGACGTAATCCACTTATTGATGGCTTTGGGCTTATCGCTTTTGCCAGTTTGTTCCCCATTATTGCTGTAATGAGCTACGCCCAACTTGTAGCCTGGCTAGACAAACGAAAATCCCAAGCAATTGATGAAACTGAGCTCAATGAAAAAAATGCAGCCGTTCCAGCAGATATATCAGAGGCACTTCCTAGTTCAGCAGTGCCAACATCAACAATAAAAAATAATCATTCCATTAAGGAGTAATAAATGCGATTTAAGTTAATTATCGCTTTTGTTGACGACATCACGACAGACACTGTACTTGATGCCGCCCGAGAAGCTGGCGCTACTGGCGCCACAGTTATCAACCATGCTAGAGGTGAAGGGCTAAAGAAAAAGAAAACCTTCATGGGCTTAGGCTTAGATGTTCAGCGTGATGTGATTTTATGGCTAGTAGAAGAGCATATGAGTCGCCATATTTTAGAGACAATATGCGAGGTGGGAGGGTTTAACACTAACCCAGGCCAAGGTATTGCGATTCAAATTGATGTTGAAGATGCCGTTGGTGTTGCTCATCAAGTTGAAAAACTCACCAATGATATTAAGGATCAAATATGAAGCCGACAACGCCTATTAAAAATCGAGATGTATTGATGAATCAATACGCTATGATTGACGGTATGCTGACCATTAGTGAAGCCATTGCCATCGCGGTGGAACAGAATGTCTCTATTTTGGTCGTCAACAAGCGTAATGAACATGATGAATATGGCATGCTATTGCTCAGCGATATTGCCAGAAAAGTCCTCGCAACAAATAAGTCACCGGAGCGAGTTAACGTATATGAAATCATGATTAAGCCGGTGATGGCTGTCAGTGCAGATATGGATATCCGTTATACCGCTAGGCTATTTGATCAATTCCAAATCAATAAAGCACCTGTGGTTGAAAACAGCAACATTATTGGCTTTGTGACTTATGACGATATCGTGCTTAAAGGCATGGTTAGTCAATAGCATTAGGGTTTTGCCAATAAAAAAGCCTTGATGATTGACTCATCAAGGCTTTATAGATTTGCCATCAATCTATGATTACTGACCGATAAAATGTTGGTCTTTTAGCCAATCTAAATACTCAGGCACTGCTTGTTCAACCGTTTTGAAGACATGGTCGCAACCCACTGAACGAAGCAAGGTTAAATCTGCTTGAGTATAGCTCTGGTAAGCACCCTTTAATTTATCAGGGAAAGGAATGTATTCAATGTCGCCTTTACCATGGTACTGAATAACGGCATTTGCTACATCATTAAAGCTTTGCGCTTCACCTGTTCCGCAGTTAAACACGCCAGACACTGACTTGTTCTGCCATAACCAAATGTTCACTTTAACGACGTCTTCAACAAACACGAAATCACGTAGTTGCTGACCATCTTCATAGCCATCCACACCGGCAAATAAACGACAAACGCCGTTCGCTTTGATTTGGTTATTAAAGTGGAATGCTACACTCGCCATGCCGCCTTTATGCTGCTCTCTAGGACCGTAAACGTTAAAATAACGAAGACCTGCAACTTGGGCAGTTGTGTCTTGTTGACGGACGTATTGGTCAAACAAGAACTTAGAGTAAGCATACACATTTAGCGGTTTTTCAACTTCGCGCTTCTCAACAAAAGTGTCACTACCACCGTACACAGATGCCGATGATGCATAGATAAATTGCACATTATTTGCTTGGCTATAATGCAGTAATACTTTTGAGTATTCATAGTTGTTTTGCATCATAAACTTGCCATCCCACTCAGTGGTCGATGAACATGCTCCTTGATGGAAAATCACTTCTAATTTACCGTCAAACTCGCCCGCTTTAATGCTGGCTAAAAAGGCATCTTTATCTAAGTAATCAGCGATTTCGCAATCGGCTAAATTAAACATTTGCGTGCCATCAGTAAGATCATCGACGGCGATGATATCTGTACGGCCCATTTCATTAAGCGATTTAACTAAATTACTACCGATAAAACCTGCAGCACCTGTAACCACGATCATAAGCTCAATTCCTGTGTATTGGCGTGAACATACATCACGCTTAAACCAAATCTTGTTTTGATAGCCTTAACTTAACTTAACGGCTAACGTCTGAATAAAATGAATCTAAAAACGCTGCAGCCTCAGTGGCTGCCTTGTCAAAATCAACTAACGCCATATTGCGACCCGTTCTTTTTCCAACAGGCGGTGTATAAGATAAACGGCGATCATCCGCTGATAACGACTGCCAACGTATATGCGGTGCAGAGCGTCTGCCTGCATAAAACCCTAATGTCGGCACATTGTGTAGACCTGCTAAATGCAAAGGCCCGGTAGAGCCTGCGATAAACATATCAGCAGCCACTAATGACTCAGCAAATTCGCTCAGGCTCGATAATGGTTTGGCTTTTTCAACCTTAATGCCTTTTTCAGACAAAATAGCGACCATTTCGTCGGCAAGCACTTCTTCTTGGCCGCTGTAAGTGACCACAAATCGGCAATCTAACGCAGTACGCTGACTAATATCAATAAGCATATTCGAAAATGACTCAACAGGCACCCCGCCCGACGAGCCACCTGTACCAGGGTGAGCGAAAATCAACTTTTCTTCACCCTGTTTATTGTAATACTCTTGCCACTTGTGCTTTTTATTGCTCATATCCCAAAAAGGTCGTTTCACTTCTGGAATAGGGTAATTGTGCTCTTTTAGAAAGTGCTCAACAACATTACAACCTCTTCGCCAAACAGAAATGCCATCTTGATATTGTGCGTTGGTTCTGTGTTTATAGAGATATTGGTACCAATTTAGCGTGGGAACCAGTACATAAGGAATTCGAGCGGGTTTAAGTAGTTTATAAACTCGGTATTGAGACAATGAAACGATAGCGGCATCGTAATGTTGCTCTTTAATCAGCTCTGCAATAGCGGCGTCATCACCTGTATCAACTAAGACGTTATCCACATGAGGGCATGCCTCGGCAAAACTTTTCACTACAGGAGCAACAAATACGTCAATTGTTGCGTCCGGTATTGCCTGTTTTAACATGCTAAGTGCGGGCCACTTCGTGGTGAAGTCACCAATTTTATCATGTCTAACATACAGGATTTTTTTCATTTACTCAGTTCCTAAACTCTTTGTTATCCGTCAAAATAAACCAATGAATGTTTCATTTTATACCAACAAAGCGTGCTTCACACTCATCATCAATCAAACTTGTTAATGAACAACAAAAAATCCCTGCATAACAGGGATTTTAAATATCACTTCGATTAATCCAACAAATACTGTGAATTAGAACGGGATATCGTCATCCCAATCACCGCCTAAATCTGGCGTAGTGTTCTGCGGTTGTGGTGTTGGCGCAGGACGCTGTGCTGGAGCAGATTGTTGCTGGAAACCACCTTGCTGTTGTTGAGCAGGTTGTTGGAAACCGCCTTGTTGCTGGGCAGGTGCTGGACGTTGAGCAGGCTGCTGGTAACTACCTTGCTGCTGCGCTGGCGCTTGAGGCTTAGGCGTGTAAGCAGGCTTTTGAGCTGCTTGCTGTTGAGCAGGCTGCTGATAACCAGCTTGAGATTGCTGCTGTTGGCCGTATCCGCCTTGAGATTGCTGTGCACTTTGCTGAGGCGCATTACCATAGCCACCTTGACCTTGGTTCATACCACCTTGCTGACCGCCTTGGCCACGGCTATCAAGCATTTGCATTTCCATTGCATTGATTTCGGTTTTGTAGCGATCTTGACCCGTTGTCTGATCCTGCCACTTGCTGGTTTGCAGTTTACCTTCTAAGTAAACTTTAGAACCTTTTTTCAGGTATTCGCCAGCTACTTCAGCTAGTCGACGGTACATCACAATGTTGTGCCATTCAGTGCGTTCTTGTTGCTGACCTTGTTGGTCTTTCCAAGATTCACTTGTTGCTACAGTAAAGTTAGCGACTGCGTTACCGTTTGGCATGTAACGAACTTCAGGATCTTTACCTAAATTACCAACCAAAATTACTTTATTCACACCACGACTGGCCATTGAAATCTCCTGCGATTTACCATGTTCTAAATTTATTTATGTTCAAATTCTGTTGAATCAATTATGCCATTTTTATGTCTGTTGACACATCAACTATCACACAAAAATCCGAATTTAATTCTTAGCTGACAGAGCCTAACACAGCTCGGGCTTCTCTTAAATCGAATTGATCATCTACTTTTAAATAAGCAGCTTTCTCTTCAATCACGACAATTGCCTCAGCAACCCCTGCAAGTTGTGATAGCTGAGTTGCCATATCTTGGGCATGATTTCTATCTTTCGCTTCAGCTTCAAGCGTATAGCTTTTAAGAAGCACTGGTTTTTCCATGCCAATGGTCAATAATAACCACACAAACATCAACGCTAACGCGACATAAAAGACACCTGAAGCGCCGACCAATTGATAAGCGCCGCCACCTAACATACCGCCACAAAAAGCACCTAAAAATTGACTGGTCGAGTAAACCCCCATCGCAGAACCTTTATCGCCCATAGGACAAAACTTTGCGATTAAGCTAGGTAATGATGCCTCTAAATAGTTAAAGCCGGTAAAAAATAACACCACAGCACCACTGAGCACCCACAAATTATCAGCATAAATTCCCATAGCAGCGAGTGATAGCATCATTATAAGCAATGAGATTTGGAACATAGTTTTAGTGTTATTGCGCTTAACGCCAATAATGATCAAAGGCACCATTAAAAAGAATGCGCCAACAAAAGCGGGGAAGTACAACATCCAGTGCTTTTCTTTGACTAAGCCAGCATCAACTAAATCTAAAGGTAATGCGACAAACACCGCTGTTAATACTAAATGAAGAATAAAAATGCCCGCATCTAATCGAAATAACTGAGGGTCCATCAGCATACGTTTAAGCTTGGTCGGCGTAGCAACAGTATCCCCTTTAGGGGCTTGAGACACAGGGTTTGGTACTAAGACCTGCACAATCACCATGCCTAACACAGCTAAAATGGCAGTTAAAAAGAATAAGCCTTCAAGGCCAGCATATTGAGCGACTATCGGCCCAGCAAGTAAGGATAAAGCGAAAGAAAAGCCAATACACATCCCAATAATTGCCATGACTTTGGTTCGTTGTTCATCACGGGTTAAGTCGGCAGCGAGTGCCAATACCGCCGCAGCAATTGCTCCCATGCCCTGTAAAGCACGGCCCAGCACCACACCGTAAATATGATCAGACATCGCAGCGACAATACTACCGATAGCAAAAATGACTAAACCACCTAAAATGATAGGCTTTCGGCCATATTTGTCAGACAACATGCCCATGGGAATTTGCAAACAAGCTTGCGTTAAGCCGTATGCCCCTATGGCAATACCGACCCATAATGGCGAGAATCCTTCTAAGTGTTGGCCGTAAAGCGCAAACACAGGCATGATCATAAACAAGCCCATCATTCGTAAACCAAACACGCTGGCTAACGAAAAAGCGACTTTTTTCTCTATGCCGGATAGTCCATTCTTGGCCATTCACTTGCCCTTAATTTTGTCACAGTAAAAATTTTGAGTTGCGCATATTATCACAGCGTCCTAATTTAGCTCAAAAGGAATAATGAACCAAGCAGCAACTGATTGTCGTATTTGCTAATGAGATTAAACAAACAGGTTATAATGTGTTTTATATCCCAGTTCAGGTTATCCCGAATAGGAATGACACCGCAGAAAATGAACTAAGCACTTAGCCCTATACAACACTGTATAAAATACTGTATAAATACATCATAAAATCGACAAACCAACATAAACTATTTAGACAAAAATAGCTTAAACCCATTTAAAATTCGGCGGCTTAAAGAAGTAGCTCTCTTACCAAGCCCCTGAGAACAACATCAGAGTGAAGAATGGATACCATTGAAATTCGCGGTGCACGAACCCACAATCTAAAAAACTTTGACCTCAAAATTCCCCGTGACAAACTCATTGTCATTACAGGGCTGTCAGGTTCAGGCAAATCTTCATTGGCCTTCGACACCTTATATGCCGAAGGTCAACGCCGCTATGTTGAGTCTTTGTCAGCATACGCACGCCAATTTTTGAGTTTGATGGAAAAACCTGATGTTGATCATATTGAAGGGTTAAGCCCAGCGATTTCAATTGAACAAAAATCCACTTCACATAATCCACGTTCAACTGTGGGTACGATTACCGAAATTTATGACTACTTAAGATTATTATTTGCCCGTGTAGGTGAACCTCGCTGTCCCACTCATGGTCAGCCCCTAGCCGCACAAACAGTAAGTCAAATGGTCGATAAAGTCCTTGAGTTACCTGAAGGTAGTCGTCAGATGCTGTTGGCGCCTGTCGTTAAAGCACGTAAAGGTGAGCATGTAAAACTCCTAGAGAGTCTCGCAGCCCAAGGTTATGTGCGGGCGCGTATTGATGGCGATGTTTGTGACTTATCAGACCCACCAACCTTAGACTTACATGTAAAACACACCATTGAAGTTGTTGTTGATCGCTTCAAAGTGCGTGACGATCTTAAACAACGTTTAGCGGAATCGTTTGAAACCACCCTTGAAATGTCAGGTGGTATTGCTGTGGTCGCTGATATGGCTGGTGAAACGGAAGAGATAATCTTTTCAGCAAATTTTGCTTGCCCTCATTGTGGCTATTCAATGGCAGAACTTGAGCCACGTATTTTCTCATTCAATAACCCAGCTGGCGCTTGTCAAACCTGTGATGGCTTAGGGGTTCAACAGTATTTTGATGCCGACAGAGTGATCACCAATGGTGAGTTATCACTTGCTGGAGGTGCAATACGCGGCTGGGACAAACGTAACTTCTATTATTTTCAAATGCTCAGCTCACTGGCGGAACATTATAAGTTTGATGTTGAAACACCGTTCCAACAACTTACAGATAAAGTGCAGAAAATTGTACTCCACGGCTCTGGCAAGCAAAGCATTGCCTTTAAATATATTAATGACCGTGGCGATGTGGTGATCCGAAATCATCCATTTGAAGGCATCTTAAATAACATGGACCGCCGCTACCGTGAAACTGAAAGTAACTCGGTTCGTGATGAGCTTTCTAAATTCATTAATACACAACCGTGTAAAAGCTGTGGTGGTTCTCGCTTACGTGAAGAAGCACGTAATGTCTTTATTGGCGAACTAACACTACCTCAATTGACGCAGTGGTCTATTGGCGAAGCCATGACCTACTTTAACGGTGTCGAATTTTCAGGGCAAAAAGCACAAATTGCCGAAAAAATCTTAAAAGAAGTGGGTGATCGACTCGGGTTCCTCGTTAATGTGGGATTAAATTACTTAAGCTTAGATCGTTCAGCAGACACACTATCAGGTGGGGAAGCGCAGCGGATCCGGTTAGCGAGCCAAATTGGCGCCGGACTCGTTGGTGTCATGTATGTATTAGATGAACCCTCTATTGGCCTGCATCAGCGTGATAATGAGCGCTTACTTAATACCTTAATCCATCTTCGTGATCTAGGTAATACCGTGATTGTAGTTGAGCATGACGAGGATGCCATTCGCATGGCAGATCATGTTATCGATATTGGCCCTGGCGCAGGAGTGCACGGTGGTGAAGTTATTTGTTCTGGTGGCTTAAACGATATCATCGAATGTGAAGAATCGATCACAGGTCAGTACATTTCGGGTAAAAAACAGATCCATGTCAGTGAGCAGCGCACCCCAATAGACCCGAAAAAGGTCATTGAGCTCACTGGAGCAACGGGTAATAACCTTAAAAATGTCGATTTAACGATTCCTATCGGGCTATTCACTTGTGTAACTGGGGTATCTGGTTCTGGTAAGTCGACCCTAATTAACGATACTTTTTATAAAATTGCTCACCGCATGCTTAATGGCGCCACAATTGATGAGCCCGCTCCGCATAAAAGTATTAAGGGCATGGAGCAATGCGACAAGGTCGTTGATATCGATCAAAGCCCAATTGGTCGAACACCTCGTTCAAACCCAGCCACATATACGGGCATTTTTACTCCGATACGTGAGCTATTTGCCGCAACACAAGAGTCGCGTAGCCGTGGTTACCAACCTGGCCGTTTCTCATTTAACGTAAAAGGTGGACGCTGTGAAGCTTGTCAGGGCGACGGGCTCATTAAAGTAGAAATGCACTTTTTACCTGACGTGTATGTGCCATGTGATTCATGTAAAGGCAAACGCTATAATCGTGAAACCTTAGACGTGAAATACAAAGGCAAAAACATCCACGAAGTGCTGCAAATGACCATCGAAGAAGCACGTGTATTCTTTGACCCTATTCCAGCCATTGCACGTAAACTGCAAACCTTAGTTGATGTCGGCTTATCGTATATTTGCCTCGGACAAAGCGCCACGACCTTATCAGGCGGTGAAGCCCAGAGAGTCAAACTTGCTAAAGAACTGTCTAAGCGTGATACGGGTAAAACCTTATATATTCTTGATGAACCAACAACCGGGTTGCACTTTGCTGATATTCAGTTATTACTTGATGTATTACATAGACTAAAAGCCAAAGGTAATACTATTGTTGTTATTGAGCACAATTTAGATGTGATCAAAACAGCCGACTGGATTGTGGACTTAGGGCCAGAAGGTGGTTCAGGCGGCGGGACAATACTCGTAACAGGTACGCCTGAAGATGTCGCTATAAACACTGAGTCGCATACCGCACGCTTTTTACAGCCACTGTTGGAGAAAATGCCACAAGTTACTGAGGCAAAACCCAAGAAAGCGGCGAAAAAGACGATAAAAAAATCTGTTAAAAAATAAGCTATCAAGCAACATCGGACGATAAGCCAGAGGGAACGAAATGGAATTTCTAATCAAGCCTCTGGCTAATGCGATTACTGTTATCAACAAGGGTATTCGCTTCGCGCTTAAATTACTGAGCCTGATGATGATATTGTCGCTATCTGCTTGTGCCTCTAAAAACTGCGGCAATCAACCTATCAGTCTTTGGGCAGATAAAAGCCAACTGCTCGAAGATATACGTATTTTAACTAGCCCTGAATTTGAAGGACGTAAAACCAATACGCTTGGCGCCGAGCAATCTCGGCAATATCTCATCAAACGCTTTCAAGAACTCGAACTTACCCCTTGGCAAGATTCGTTTTTAGTCCCCTTTCAATATCGGTCAAACTTCGCTGATAAAGAAGGGATAAATGTTATTGGCACAGTTAGAGCCGAAAATGATAGCCAACGATGGCGAGTGATTACCGCCCATTACGACCACCTTGGCAAAAAAGGCAATAAAATATTTGCTGGTGCAGATGACAATGCTTCAGGCGTTGCTGCTATGCTAGCCATCGCCGAGCATTGGCAGTCAAATGGTGATGACAAGGTTAACTTAATGCTTGTAGCAACCGACGCTGAAGAGTCAGGCTTATATGGTTCTTATGCGGTGGTTGAACAGTTAACAGCACAACCTAGCATGCAGATAGAAATGTCGATAAATTTAGACATGGTAGGTCACCCTTCAAGACCAAAGTCCATTTATATAGAAGGCGAGAGAAATTTAACTGAATTTAATCAGCTTAAATATCAACTCCAAGACTATAATCAATTGTGTGTCAGAGAAAGTCGTTCAAGAATGCAAAACGGCAGCATGGTAAAAATTGACTGGTTACGAGCTTCGGATCATTACCCGTTTCATAAGGCAGGGATTCCATGGCTTTATTTAGGTGTTCCTACCCATAAATATTACCACACGGTAGAAGATACAATTGAAACACTGGATATCGGATTTTTAGCCGCCGTCACTGAGACCGCTTTTGAATTAATCTCAGTGGATAAGCAACAAATTGCTTTTCAATAATCAGGCCAATTTTAGTTTTATATTGAAAATATATAGTCATAGAGGCTAAAGCTTGCTATAATATTGCCCCTTTGACGCGGGAAATCGACACGGGGTTGATTTTCTGTCTGTGAAACTTTAGCACGAATGCGACTATTTTCGTGCATACCCACAAGGCTACAACTCAATGTCATCCGATGAAAGAACTTTCCGCGAACTTGGTTTATCCGAGAATTTGCTTCGTGCCCTTGACGATTTAGGTTACGAAAAACCAACACCAATTCAAGCTGCTAGTATCGATCCTTTAATGGAAGGTAAAGATATTTTAGGTCAAGCTCAAACTGGTACTGGTAAAACTGGTGCATTCGCACTACCACTACTTAATAGTGTCGATCAAAAACTCAATGCTCCTCAAATCTTAGTATTGGCTCCAACTCGTGAGTTAGCAGTACAAGTTGCTGAAGCATTTGGTAGCTACGCAAAACACATGAAAGGCTTCCATGTACTACCTATTTACGGTGGTCAAAGCATGCATCAACAACTTAGTGCGCTACGTCGTGGCCCACAAGTCGTTGTTGGTACGCCTGGTCGTGTAATGGACCACATGCGTCGTGGCACACTGAAACTTGATGCGCTTAAAGCATTAGTACTTGATGAAGCTGATGAAATGCTAAAAATGGGCTTCATCGACGATATCGAATGGGTACTTGAGCACAAGCCAGCTGAAAGCCAATTAGCACTTTTCTCTGCAACTATGCCAGAGCAAATCAAGCGTGTTGCTAACAAGCACCTTAACAAGCCTGTTCATATCAGCATCGCAGCAAGTCATACGACTGTTGAATCTATTGAACAACGTTTTGTTCAAGTATCTCAACACAACAAGCTTGAAGCATTAGTCCGTGTATTAGAAGTTGAAAATACAGAAGGTATTATCATCTTCGTACGTACTCGTAATAGCTGTGTTGAACTAGCAGAAAAATTAGAAGCTCGTGGTTACGCTTCTTCACCATTACATGGTGACATGAACCAACAAGCACGTGAACGTGCTGTTGACCAGCTAAAACGTGGCAAGCTAGATATTCTTATTGCGACAGACGTTGCAGCCCGTGGTCTTGACGTTGAACGTATTGGACACGTAGTAAACTACGATATCCCATATGATTCAGAAGCTTATGTACACCGTATTGGTCGTACAGGTCGTGCTGGCCGTACTGGTATGGCAATTCTTTTCGTTACTAATCGTGAAATGCGTATGTTACGTACCATTGAACGTGCAACGAACAGCCGTATTTCGCCAATGAAAGTACCTAGCCCAGAAACAGTAACAGAGCGTCGTTTATCTCGTTTAGGCGAGCAAGTTCAAGAAACCATTAATGGTGACTTAGACTTCATGAAGAACGCAGTAGCTGAATTATGTCAACAGCTTGAAATCGATACAGATTTACTTGCTGCGGCATTATTACAACAAGTTCAGGCTGAACGTCCTTTACAACTTCCTCCAATTCAAGAGCGTCAACGTGATTCACGTGACCGCGATCGTGATGGTGGCAGAGATCGCAACAGCCGTCGTGATTCACGTGGTGGCCGCCCAATGCCTACAAGCTTTGGTAGTGCAGAAGGCTTAAAAGATAAGCCTGATGTTAAAATGTGTCGTTACGTAATTGAAGTAGGCCGTGATAATGGCGTTGGTGTAGGTAACATCGTTGGTGCAATTGCTAACGAAGCTAATATCGACAGTCAGTTCATTGGTCAAATTCAGTTATTCGACCAAGTGACTTCAATTGACTTACCAGACGGTATGCCAAAAGATGTGTTAACACACCTTCGTAAAGTACGTGTTTGTGGTAAGCCACTTAACATCAAAGAAGCAAGTGACACTCCATTCCCAGAGTCTACACGTAGCGACCGTCCACGTCGTCCACGTAATGACCGTTCTCGTGGTGATCGTAATGATCGTCCTCGTGGCGACCGTCGTCCACGTAAACCACGTGACAGCGAGTAATTGATCACAGTATCAACAATCTGTTGAAACCCTGTAATAAAAATGGAGCTTAGGCTCCATTTTTTTATGCTGTTTTCTGTATAATCCTTCGCTCATTTTGATACCTACTGATACATAGTTTTATTTCATGTTACTAAGCACATACCTAGCCAAACATATTACTCGCGCACTTGCACTAATATGCAGTGTTTTACCTATTGTTGTGTCTGCAGATCAACATCAGCAGGTTTTAGCGACATCAAATGGTGACTGGGTACAGTTCAGTTTTGAGAATGATGCATTTGGCCTTATTAATACCAGTGATAATGGCTACAGCAATGGTTTAGAGTGGAGTTGGGGTAAGGCAATCGTCGATGATTTTGATGAGCTTAACATGCCCACTTGGCTCACAGGTCTTTATGGTTACAGTTATTTAAACCATGGTGCATCAAGACAGTATCAAATTAGCTATAGTGTATCCCAGCGCATGTACACCCCTGATGACCTACAACAAGCGGAACTCATAGATTCAGACAGGCCATATGCTGGCACCTTATTATGGCAATCTACATTACGTAGTTTTGGTGATGGTATCGCCGATAATTTAAGCATAACTTTAGGTCTTGTCGGGCCAGGTTCACTTGCTGAGCAAACTCAAAAACAAGTTCACGAAATCATTGATGCCAAAGAGCCAATGGGCTGGGATAATCAGTTAAGTAATGAGCCTGTATTCAGAGTTGAAGCACAACGCCTCTATCAATGGGCATACACCCCAATTTCAGAAAATGTCGAGTTTGATACTGTTATTCATGGAAATGCGGCAATAGGTAATTTAATGAGTGATGTTGGAGCTGGTATGTCATTTCGTATCGGTAACATTCTGTCTCACAGTTATGCCTTCGTAACGCAAGCTGCATCAAGAAGTAACAATGGATACCAAGTAAAACCTGCTAGCGAGTTAAGCTGGCAGCTGTTTTTGACCTTGTATGGACGTTATGTATTTAACGATATAACCCTTGATGGCAATAACTTTACAGATAGCCACTCAGTCGAACTGACGAACCAGCAAGCAATGATCAATTCAGGATTTATGCTTAACTGGCAAAACTGGGGGTTAACCTTTTCAGTCATTCGTGGCACTGAGCAATATAAAGATCAGCCAAGTACTGCCAATTTTGCAGCAGTCAATATCAACTACCGTTTCTAACGATACCTGTCAGCTGATGGCTGCTTGCGCTTTTGCTGCAATAAAGGCCATATCTGCATGGCAAAAACAGCGCCGACAATTAAGATAATCCCAAGCAATGACCAAGCATCAATGGCATCAGCCCTAAAGGTGTTGGGCCATAAGTTTATCTTTACCACCAGACTATTAGCAATGAAACTCAACACAGGTGTCAGAGCCAGCATAGCGCTGACTTGCGCTGTGGGCCAATACTTGATGGCTTGTCCAAAGCTACCGTAAGCAATCAATGTATTGGCTGCGCAGAATAAAATAATAAACCACTCAGATGAGTTCATCTTAGAGAATTGGCTGAAATCACAGAATGGCGCCATCACGACAACACCCAAACCATAGATATATAGCAATACGTTATTAGGCGATAACTTAGCGATCAGCGACTTTTGCAATAAAGCATAACTGGTCCAAGAAAGTACAGAGAACTGCACGATTAACACCCCAAAACCAATTTGACTATTATCACTGGCAGACATATCAAGACTTGGATGGAAAAACAGTAATACTCCCAAGGCCAGAGTTGCAAAACAGCTCAACTGCACCGCAGTTAAACGCTCCTTAAAAAATAACGCACCACCGAAAGCAAGGTAAAATGGCGCAGTCTGAAAGTTAAGTTGTGCAGTACCTGGCGATAAATAATCTAAGGAATACACAAACGAAGTGTAGTTACACATGAGTAAAATGCCGGCGGCACTGAGCTTAACCCAATCCCCTCGTGAAAGTGACATGAACTGACGTAAATACCCTAGATGCCACATCACCAAAAAGGTCACGATAAATGCCACTAAAAATCGAAACCAAGTCAAGGTAACCGGATCGATAAAATTTCCAGAGAGTGTTAACGCTATCGGTAATATGCCCCAAAAAATGACGGCAATAGACACAAAAAATAAACCGAGTTTGGTAGGATGCACAGAATGTCTCACAGATGTTAACAAGAGTATAAACTGCAATATCTTGCCTGATACAGACCAACGAATAAAGCATTAAAAACTAATATTAAGCCCCTCAGTATTCGCTATACAGGATTAAGAGTTTAGCCCTGTTATAAGCATGGAAATCTGGATTAATAAGGGTAAAATAGCCGCCATTAAAATACCGACATATCCTGTTATTAAAGGATAGCTCCCTACACTTAACCTCTAAGGAATACTGGTCATGAGTCTTGCTGATTCAGTTCTCGCAATTAACAATGATTTGCCTATTCGTACCGACAAACCGGTACACAGTGGCAAGGTCCGCAGTGTTTATTGGCTAACCGATACTGATAGTCGCCGCCTTATTAAAGACAAAGGCTACGATGTTCCAGCGGATACACCGTTAGCCATCATGGTGATAAGTGATCGCATTTCAGCATTTGATTGTATTTTCCATGGCGAAGGTAACCTGCAAGGTATTCCTGGTAAAGGCGCAGCACTGAATGCGATTTCTAACCACTGGTTTACCTTGTTTGCAGAGCATGGCTTAGCAGACAGCCATATCCTAGACATCCCACATCCATTTGTTTGGATAGTACAAAAAGCACGACCAATTAAAGTTGAAGCAATTTGTCGCCAATACATTACTGGCTCGATGTGGCGTGCATATGCAAAAGGTGAGCGTGAATTTTGCGGCATCACCTTACCTGAAGGCTTAGAAAAAGATCAAAAACTGCCTGAGCTGTTAATCACTCCTTCTACCAAAGGGATTTTAACAGGTATTCCTGGGGTTCCAGAGCAAGATGATGTCAACATCAGTCGTGCAGACATTGAAGCCAATGTGGAAGCATTTGGGTTTGAAAAGTCATCCGATATCGATTTATACGAAAAACTGCTTAAAGAGGGCTTTAACGTAATTTCAGATGCCTTAGCTAGCCACGACCAGATGTTTGTCGATACCAAGTTTGAATTTGGTTACGTAGATGACAAAGAAGGTAATTCGAAACTGATTTACATGGATGAAGTGGGTACGCCTGATTCATCACGTATTTGGGATGGCCCAGCTTACCGTGACGGTAAGATTGTAGAAAACTCAAAAGAAGGTTTCCGTCAGTTCTTACTCAATCACTTTGATGATGCAGACATTTTATTAAATAAAGACAGAATGCCTGAACGTGAAGCATTAGCACGTGACAACGATCTACCTCTTGAAGCGATGATGAATGTATCGCGTACCTATACCGGTGTTGCAGAAAAAGTCACAGGTAGCAGCATTAAGCTTCCTGAAAACCCTAAAGCCGATATCATTAAAGTTTTACGTGAAAATTACGACTTAATCGACTAAAAATGAATTTCGCAGAGTAAAAAGGCGCCTAATGGCGCCTTTTTACTGGCTGTGACCTTTAGAAGTACTTAATCCAACCCTGTTTACTTTGATGCTTATATTGACTAAACCACTTGGTGGGAAAATACAGTAATACCGCTAAAATAACTGTCGTAATCCATACCCAACTAATGTCTGTAAATCCATATAAATCACCATAGTTTGGCCCAATTACATTTACTGCAAATCGGTACATAACAAGTAATAAATACAAATGAACAATATAGAAAAACATCGGCGCTGAGCCAAAGGTAGACAAGACTTTACCGTAACGCGGATTTACTTTTTCAAGTGCACGTAAGCAGAATAAAGTGCCGCCAATAGTCACTAATAAGAAAGCTAAAGAAGGTGGGTATTTAGTTAAATTAAACACCGACTTCAGCGTCATCAGTATACTGTCACCTTGCTGCCAATCTAAGGTTTCACCATAAATATTAAAACCACGCAAAATAGCGAAAATAACAAAACAGCTTAGACCAAGTTGAATAAGGATTTTGTGACGCTGTTTATCTTCAAATGAAGCACTGTATATTGGCGCCATAACATAGCCTAACAGTATCACGCCTATCCAAGGCAACACGGGATAACTAGCTCTAATTCCAATAAAGTCATTAGGTAAAATATTACCGCGATCATGCAATATCGCCCATAACGTGTAACCCCACTCACCTGGTGAGAACTGTATAGGCGTTAACATGTTGTGGCCAAATACGATGACTAGGCCAATCACACCAAGCCAAACTCGAGGTAAGCCAATCAGTAATGCGAGTGCTAGCATACTAATACCAATCGCCCACATAACCTGTAGCCAAATCATCTCGTAATTACCCATCCACTGAAAAGTAATCACGGTGCATTCTAAGGCAATAATAAACAGACCACGCTTAATTAAAAAAGACCTTGCTGAGCGCTCTGGCCCAAACTGAGGATGACTATATAACCAAGCTGACACACCAGTTAAGAAGACAAAAGTCGGTGCACAAAAATGTGCAGCAAATCGACTGATAAATAACCCTGTACTGGTACTGTCTAAGGTCATTGGGTCAGTCACTTGTTCATGAAAGAAAAATCGCTCCCTGACATGATCTAACAACATGATTAACATCACGATACCACGCATGATATCAATACTATCAATACGCTTTTTAAGTACTGATTGACTTACAGTATTCATTTATTGGGTTCTCTTTGGGAACTTAAGAATGATCATTATTAGCCACAAATGTGCTTCTATCACTATAACAATCATCTGCAAACGGGTTTGTTCTTTATCGAAAATAGCCCATAAAGCCATCTCAAATAACAGTGAAAAATTTTCAAAAAATTTACAATTTAGCTCATTTGTAAATGATAATGATTTTCATTCATTTTTTGTTAACTTTTCTTTATCATTTGGTGCAAATACTCCATTTGCAATAACAATTGCCCATTCTAGTGAAAAGCACTGTGCTTTCACAGCAGTTAAGATGATGAAAATATGAAACTAAGTCCTATTTACTTATCCATGTTATGCGCTTTAAGTGCATTACAAAGCGTATCAGCAGAAGAAATTAATGAAACTGATAATCAGAATCAGCCGAGCAATCTAGAAGTGATTGAAGTTAAAGGCCGATATATTGAAGGTTATAACGCTCACTCAGCAAGTGGAGCTTCTCGATTAGACTTAGCAATTGTTGACATTCCTCAATCCGTTTCTGTTATCACAAGCGCGCAGCTACAGGATTTTCAGTTAAATGATATTAACTCTGCATTAGATAGCGCTACCGGTATTAATGTTGAGCGTATCGAAACTGATCGAACTTACTACACGGCACGTGGTTTTGATGTCACCAACTTTCAAATTGATGGCGTCGGTTTACCACTAACCAATGGTAATAACCACGCAGATGAAGATACTGCGATTTATGACCGTATTGAAGTTATCCGTGGTGCAAATGGCCTAATGACTGGTGTCGGTAATCCATCTGCCACCATTAACTTTATTCGTAAACGCCCTACGGCACAAAGTAACCTTAATTTACGAGCGAGTTACGGAAGCTGGGATAACAAACGCATAGAAGCCGATGGCACTTACGTAATTAATGATACTTTTGCAGCAAGAGCTGTTGCCGTCAAGCAAACCAAAGATTCATATTTAGACAGATATGAAACTGACAAGACGATTATGTATGCCTTTCTCGAAGCCAACTTGGGTGACAATACATCATTATCTATTAGTCACAGTTATATAAATAATGATGCTAAAGGCAATAACTGGGGCGCTTTGCCACTTTTCTATACTGATGGCAGCCCAACCAATTATGATCGCTCAACCAATACTTCAGCTGACTGGTCAAATTGGCAAGTTGTCAAAAACAATACTGTCGCAGAGCTAAGCCATTACTTTAATAATGACTGGCATTTACGTGCAACCTACTCACACCGCACCACCGATGAAGATACTGAGCTCTTCTATGTATATGGCACACCAGATAAAGAAACCGAGCTCGGATTAACTGGTTATGGCAGTGAGTATGATCTTGATGATGAACATGATTTAGTCGACGTATATTTAAATGGTGACTTTGAACTGTTTGGAAGAGACCATCAGCTGGTCGTGGGTGTGAACTATGCGAAAGTAAGTTATATCGACACATCCTTATATGATTACACCACTGGTAATGGTTTCCCAGCAATGCCAGATCTCAACACCTGGGATGGTAATACTCCTAAACCAACTTTTGCTGACGGCCTGAGTGGCAGTGATGTTGAAGCGACCCAAAAAGCGGCTTACTTCACCGGTAGATTTAATTTATTCGAAGGTTTCCACTTGATTGCTGGCGGTCGCTTTAATGACTGGCAGGTTGATGGAGAAGCTTATGGTAATGATCAAACTGTAGAAGATGCTGAATTCATTCCTTATGTTGGCGCAGTTTATAATATCATTCCTGAACTTTCAGCCTATGCGAGTTATACCGAAACATTCACCTCTCAAACAGAAAAAGATATCAATAACAACATCTTGAAACCTGTTACGGGCGAAAGCAGCGAAATAGGGCTAAAAAGTGAGTTATTTGATGGCAGGTTGATCACCACTGTGGCTTACTTCAATGTCATTCAAACCAACTTAGCGACGCTAGACCCAGATACCGCTGAGCTTCCACCGACTGAACAGCGTTATTACGGTGCAGATGGCATCGAGAGTAAAGGCTTTGAACTTGATGTCGCTGGCGAAGTTTACCCAGGATTAAATGTGAGTCTTGGCTACACTGACTTTGATATCAGTACTAGCGACGAAACGAATCAGGTAGCTAATTACACTCCTGAAAAATTATTCAAGTTAGGCACCACTTATGAAATTCCATTCTTAGAAGGCTTAACAATTGGTGCAAACATGCGCTGGCAGGATGATATTTTCCGCTACCAAGAACCAACGAAAACAGTTGTGACTACGCAAGATGCGTATGCCATTGTTGATCTGATGGCTCGTTATGAGTTTAACGAAAATATTGAGCTAAGCGTTAATGCTAAAAACATCACCGACGAGAAATACTTAACGAGCCTATACTGGGCGCAAGGTTTCTATGGTGCTCCAACAAATTATAGCGCGACATTAAGCTGGAAATTATAAGCTGATGTAGAGGCTTCTTGCTGTAAAGCAAGAAGCCTTTTTTGATCCAATTAGAGTCAATTATGAGAAAAACATTATTTAAATGGCACTCCTATGGAGCCTTAATTGCGATGCTGCCGTTATTGATCATTTCAATAACTGGCAGCATTTTGGTTTTTAAGGTCGAAATAGACAGCCTTTTGCGCCCATCGCATATGATCGTTGATGCCACAGCAACCAGCGAGCGAGTCAGCTTAGATACCTTGATGCAAACGACACTGGCTGCAAATCCAGGTTACGAGCTAGGTGGATGGGAATTATTTGACGATAAGCACCGTTCAGATGCAGGTTACTTGATTAAGCATGGCACTGAACAATGGGAAAAGATTTATATCAATCAATATAACGGCGAGTTATTGTCAGTCTCCCAGCCAATGGGACACTACATCACTGATTGGTTGCTCGAATTGCATTACACCTTTTTACTCGATGTTAAAGGCGCTTGGGCTGGGTTTGCTGCCGCACTGATCATGTTATTTTTAGGGATCAGCGGCATCATTTTATACCGTCGTTTTTGGGCAAAGTTGTTCACCATGCGCTTTAAAGCCGTTAAGCGTGTTTTATTTAGTGATATTCACAAGTTCATCGGCATTTTAAGCTCACCAATTTTAATCATCATGGCTTTTACCGGCGGCTACTGGAACATTGCTGGCATCTTGCATGAAATAAACGAACACGGTGATGGCGGCCATGTGTACATCACTGCTCCACTTCATAGCCCTGAGATTTCTTTCGAGTCATTGCGGCTAAAAAGCCATGCTGAAATACCCAGTTACCAAGCTGGCTACTTGGCTATGCCCCATGAACCCGAACGAGATATTACTTTTTATGGCGCAGTACAAAGCAGTAACCCTTTGCATAGTGAGTACGCAAGCACTGTCAGTTTTGACAAAACCACAGGCAAACTCCTTAATAAACAAGATATTCGAGAAACGGGTTTATTAATGGTGTTTTTAGACAGTTTTAGAAAACTGCACTTTGGTTACTTTGGCGGACTCATTACTCGTATTATTTGGTGTATTGTAGGGTTAATGCCAGTACTACTAGGCTTCACAGGCTTATATTTATATTGGAATCGGCGTCAGCAAAAATCCGCATCCAAACGGGCCAGAGTGGCCATAGACTCTCAGCCAGTGGCTTGAAGTGACAACAACCAATAAAAAGGAGCCTAAGGCTCCTTTTTTACTAACCTACCATACCCAATCTCGCCATTAGTGATGAGCTGACTCATTTTGAAGCCTAAACGTACGGCCAAGGCATAAGGTCAATAAAAGTAATAAACCCAAGTAACCTAAACTGCCACCAGCATCTTGTTTAATTTCACCGACTTTTACTTTTGATACTGCCGCTTGAGGGTATGCCAGCGCAATGAGCACTGGATCATGATCTGATGAAGAGTAAACATTATCAGACTTGGCTAGCTCTCCGGTATATTTACTGCTGTATTCGAACAAGTTAGATTCAACCGCATTGATATGCCAATCTTCAATGGCTACCATACGTGCTGCTAAGCTGGCATTACCTAAGGCGTGGTCTAAATTGCCTAGTTCACCTCGATAACTGTATGAGTACGTCGCTGCGCCATGGGCTTGCGTATTTAAATTAATAAACCCATAGCCTTTATCAATTACCTGGCCTGTTGCTTCATACTCAACGCCATTTAAACGGGTATATGATGCCGTTTTAATGACTCGTTCACTTAGCGCTGCATCATAATCAGTTAGCACTGCTAATGGATCTTCTTTGCCATAGGCATTTAAATCACCAATAACCAATACATCCCCTTCTATGTCTTTAACCGACTCGCCTATGACCTTAGCAGCAGAGACTCGAAACGCATTACACTTGCCTTGTAAATCTACTGGCTCTGATTCTTCATTGAAGCTTAACCAATCTTCGACACAGCCTGAGCCTTTAGATTTAAAGTGATTCACTACGATTGTCAGTTTTTGCTCATCAATCATAAAAGCTTGCATTAAGCTATGGCGCTGGTATTTATGATATGCAGGGTTCGTTTCTTTTACATCGCCAATTCTACGTGTAATCACCCCTTCTTCTAGATGCTGTTCAGGTGTTGGTATCACCTTTGCTTTTCCATCTAAAGTCACCACAGAAGGTCGATATAATATACCGACAGCAATAGCATCTGAGCCGACAAAACCGCCATTGTCAGTGACTTCAACAAATTGATAAGCAAGTTCAGCAGGCAGCTTTGCATTAAGCGCTGTAACTAAGTTTTGAATGGCGCTTAATTCACCAAAGCCATTATTCTCAACTTCCATTAAACCGATAATATCTGCATTCATTGCCGCCATTGCATTAACGATTTTTGTCCGTTGCAATCGCATTTCTGACTCAACTTTTGCCCCTCGGTTATGGCCTAATGGGTTAGCATCTCCGCCAAATTCGCTATTAAAGAAGTTCAGCACATTAAAACTGGCGACCCGAATATCACCTTGGTTTGCAATCATAGGTGCCGCCGTTCTGTCTTGATTACGAATAAAGTCGCTAGCATTGATGCTATTGGTTGGCATCAAACGGTATTGATCGTAGCTATAGCCAATGACTCCTTCAATGTTGGTCAAGGTATCTCCGATACGAATATAACCGTTATCGGCATTAAAATTTGAAAAATACGGCACCTCGCCATGCGCAGCTTTATAGTCAGATTCAACCACAAGTTGATTGCTGAGATTGGCACTGTGTAATGCGATTGCGTCAGTGGATAAAGGTGAATAAACCTGGGTGGCTTTCATTAATGGTGCTTGATGTGACAACACCATGTTATTACGGTATGAATCATAATCGAGGCTAAATGAACGTGTGACTTTCATATCACTCGCTGTTGTTAACACAACTTTCATGCCTTCAAATCGCTCAAGAGCTTGAGCCAAACTTTGACCTTCGGGAACCAATAAAGGCGTAGCAGCAAGCTCACCAACATGGTTACCGAGTGTAAATTTTTGCTGTTGTTCTATATTGATTTGGGTAAAGCCTGAATACTCTTGTACTTTACCTGTGACACAGACTTCCATCCCTGGGACGATTTCTTCGGGTGCAGACGCTCCCCAATGCACAAAAATACCGTCTGATGCTAAAGGTGAACCTGCAGCGAGAGGATCTTGAATAAAGAAACCTTTGTATAATCTATCAGCTCGAGCTGTTACTACGCCTCGAGTGGTTAATTCATTAACCGATTCATTTGTGCCTTCCACCACAAACGGGCTACTGCTTCCTGCGCCTTGGATCTGAGAAATCGGAGTAATCGAGGCAGCTTCACATAACACATTACTCGCCGTTGACGCTGCTTCATTGACCGTTTTAGCTTGTAACCACATCGGCATGGACAACGTAATCCCTAGCGATACTGCCGATAACATCCTTAATCTCATTGACCACTCCAACTCATTATTTTTCTGCTTTGTAATACAAAATAACTCAATCAACAACTCGGTTGATTTCCTAATCAAAATAGGAGCCGAAGCTCCCATTTTATGTGTCATCCAGTCAAGCTTAAATCGCCGCTTGCGCAACTGAAACATGATTTATTAATATTTTGCCGCCATATCTGGTTTAGGCATGGTGTTCTCAATAAATTCACGTAAGTCTTGGTTTGACTGTTTTAGATCTTCAGAACGTAAGTACATCATATGACCACTTCGATAACCTTTAAAACTTAAACGGTCTTTCATCTTGCTACTTGGATCAAGTTGCCACATGGTGTATTTGGCATCAAAGTAGTTGGTCGCACCGTCATAGTAACCAGCTTGTACCATGACATTTAAATACGGGTTTTGTGCCATCGCTTGACGTAAGTTTTCACCGGTTTTGTTGTTAGTGCGATCCCACGGATGCACATCACCTAACATGTAATACTTAATATCGGTTTTATAGTTTAACTCTTCACGAATGTACGCATTAATTGCTGGTGTAAAAGAGTGTAACCATGACGTTAACTCAGCATTGTAATCTGGACTATCGCCAACATCTTGCTTATCAATCCCTAAGTAACGAGAATCTAAACGCCCCACAGTTTGACCACGCTCACGTAATAATTCTTTCCAGAAAAAGCGAGTTGAAACATCTAGATTAGACTTCAATACAGCATCGACACTTAAGCCTGAAAAGTAAGCTACTTTCTCAGCAATTTTTTGCTTATGATCAGGCGCAATAAAACCACCCATTGCCAACGCAGGTATGTATTCATTAATGGTAAATGCCTCAACCTCAGGTAAAAACTCAGTTAAATCTGTATTTTGTAAATCGGCAGATAACGCCTTGTGGTACCAAGCGGCTGCGGCAAAATAAGGAAGGCGGTTAGCGGCTTTTACAGGGCCTTTACGTTCAATACCAATATCGGTTGGTGAAACCAGCACGACGCCATTTAAATACATCCATTGACGATCTTGTAACTCCAATGCCAAACCAGATACACGTGTAGTACCGTAACTTTCACCGATTAAGTATTTAGGTGAACGCCAGCGCTCATTGCGACTCACAAAGGTATTTAACCATTCTGCTAAATACTTAATATCAGCATTTACCCCAAAAAACATTTCCTGTTGTTCATCTTTTGATGGCATCTCGCCATCTTTATTAGGTAACACCCGTGAATAACCCGTATTAACAGGGTTTACATACACGATATCGGCAACATCTAAAATAGAATATGGGTTGGTTTTAACCCCATAAGGCTGCAAAGGGTAGCCTTCGTCATCAACGTTAATGGCACGAGGACCTGTGTAACCTATGTCCATCCACACAGACGCTGAACCTGGACCACCATTAAATGATATCAATAAAGGACGTTTGGCGTTATTTCTAACGTTATCTCGCTGATAATAGGTATAACTTAAGGTTGCGACCGCATCGCCATTTTCGTTCCACACAGGTTGGGTACCAACCGTTGCGGTATAAGAAAAGCTATTACCATTCACTTTCGTTTTATGTTCAGTGACTACCGTTTCATCAATGGCAATTTGACGACTATGCATACTGACATTTGTCTGCTTATGAGCTGACACTTCATTACTTTGGTCAGCAATAACGTCGCTTACTGTCATCATTGATGCAACGCTGACCATCACAGCCGCGAGGGGAATTAGCTTCATACCTGTTCTCTTTTTGTTATCTATATTAGGATATTGATGTGATCTTATTAAATTACCAAATCATAAGAAGTGCAATCACAGTAATATAACCTCAGCCCGCGACTGCACTTAAACCCAAATAAGCAACTGAATTTAAAGTATAAAAAAGATCAACAATAATCGTAAGCAAACGTACATTCACATTTAAGGTCGCTTAATGACACAGGTAACATCTCAATCTTGGTTACAACCTGATTGGCCCAAGCCTGCACAACAGTGGGTAAATCGATCATTAGGGGAGCTGGATTACCAAGTTATTGGTTCGTTAGCGCTGATAAAAGGCTGGAGTCTCGGGTACGTTTATAAACAAAAGACAAACAAAGGTAATGTATTTTTTAAAGCCACTGCTTCACTACCTTTGTTTTCTAATGAATCGCAGTTATGTGCAACATTGTATGACCTTTTTCCAAATGCTATAGCAACCACGCTGGCTTATGAGCCTAGGCAACAATGGTTACTAACCGCTGATTTTGGCACTGCTTTTGTTGATACTGTGCCATTGTCAGATTGGGCGCTCCCCTTTAATGCCTTTGCAAAATTGCAGCAGCGCTCTATCCAGCATCTCGATAAATTAATCGATTCTGGCTGCATACAACGTGATATTCGTAACTTACCCGATCAATTAACAGCCATGTTTGCTAATGACAACATAACCGCTCGCCTACCTAAAGACATGCCACAATCTGCTGCGCAAATCAGCGAGGTCATGACTAAATTGACACAACAGATTAATGCATTGCTGCAACTTGGCCTCCCTAACACCTTAGTGCATAGTGATTTACACATCGAAAATATTGCACCCAATACTGCATTAGCAACTGAACCAGCAAGCGAGCCGTTTATCTATTTTGATTGGAGTGATGCATGTATTAGCCACCCATTTATCGATGGCACCTATGTCTTTCGTATGGAAAAAACACCTGCAAAGCAGCAAATTGTTCAAGCCTATTTATCCCAATGGCAAAGTTATGCTGATATGGAGGCGCTTCATGAAGCTTGGCACTTAGCCGAAGGGATCTGTTATGCCCATCAAGCAGTCTCTTATGGCGCGATGAACCACATTCTCGATCACGATATGGATTTGTTACATGCCTTTGAAAATGCCTTTAGGCGTTTCATGGTTAATTTATTGAATAAATAAATGAAAACACATCTTTACTTAGCACTGTTTTAAGGTGTGTATAATCAGACTGCGCCAGCGTTTGTTGAGTCAATGTTCCCTATGTAGCATAACCGATAAAAAAGCGCTTTTTTTGTGAAAAAACCATATCAAATCGACGCCACCTGCTCTAGAATCCAATTAATTTCTTCTATTCAAGTGCTGATTTTATGAAACAAGTTGAATTTCGTAATATTGATAAACTGTTTATCAAAATGTCTATTAACGACAAGTTCTGGGCAATTTTCGGGTTATTCTTAGTAATATTGAGCTTTGTCTCAATTAATACCTACCTAGACCGTATCGATCAGATAGAACAACAATCAATGGCAATGTTAACTGAAAAGGTCAACACCACAGTTAATACGCTTATCGCTACTGATCAAATCGAACAAGCTGCAACCACTGGCTTATCGGTATCGACTTATCATCAGCAAAGCGAACGTAATGGCAACAACATTACCGCAGTAATGCAATCAAATGGACAATACTTCTCGCTTAACCAGTCTGTTTATCAACTAGAGGCAGATGCCAAACAAGCGGCACTTTATAGCTTATTGCTCACGTATTTATGGGTACTGCCTTTTGCATTAGTGATTTATTGGAATGCGACCTTTATTGGCGGCGCACTTTTCGTGCTGTGGGATACCACTAAAAAAATTGGCAATGGTGATTTAACGTCTCGCTTGGGCTTCCACCCAGGTCGTGATGAGTTCGGCACCATAGGTTGCGCATTAGATAAAGCGATGGACACATTAACCGAACTGGTTGTGACGGTTAAGCAAAGCGCAGATACCTTGCACCATACCTCGTCTTCATTTGCCGATGAAACACAGCAAAGCGCCGAGCAAATAGATCAACAATATGTCTCTTTAGACTCTGTTGCGACTGCGATGGAAGAAATGACGGCATCGTCGTTAGAGGTATCAAACATTGCTAAAAACGCCACTCAGCAAGTTGAGCAAGATTCTGAATACACTAAGCAAAGCTACAATCGTGTAAAAAGAGCAATCGAAGAGATTGAGCAATTATCAACATACATTGAAAAAACCTCAGACTCCGTAGGCAGCTTGAAAGAAAACGCGACCAAAATTAATGAAGTGATTACTACCATTAATGCTATTTCAGAACAAACGAACCTATTGGCATTAAATGCCGCTATTGAAGCAGCTAGAGCGGGTGAAATGGGACGAGGCTTTGCCGTCGTTGCAGACGAAGTCCGTACCTTAGCCAGTCGTACACAATCAGCAACGGTTGAAATCCAGAGCATGATTGAGCAATTGCAATCTGAAACCCTTAACATTGATAGCATTACCCAAGATACAGTTAAGCAAGCGCAAAGTAGCAGTGATTTAATTGCCAACATTGGGACAGACGTGAACTCAATTGCCGAGTCTTCTCGTTCGATTATGGACATGAGTTTCCATATTTCAACCTCTTCAGAAGAACAAAGCGCGGTGGCAAACGATATTGCTAAAGAGCTGACGGAAATTCGTGTTAAATCTAATACCATCAGAGATCTTGCTAATCAGTCATCAAGTGGTGTTGCTGATTTATCTGAAGCATCAGCCAACTTAGGCCGAATTTTAAGTAACTATCAAACAGCCTAAATAGGTTTGATAACGGTGTATGCTTTAAAGCTCAAACATCGACAGACCAAAGCCTTATAACAAAAATGCCGATAGCATCAACTATCGGCATTTTTTATGAAACTGCTTCCATTCGCAGTAATGTTATTGGCACTCTACGAAAGATTACAATTGGTGTAATGTATAGCCAAACTGACTTTGGCTATCTTGGGTAAGTACAAAGCTGTAATTCGTGTCACCATCAAAACTGATTAAATCAGACTGGTATAGCAAGGTCTGTGTGCCATTATCAGATTCATATACGACATTTATTTCATAGTCATCTTGCGGCATAACCAAGCTATCTTGCTCTTCAAAATCGAGGTTTTCAATGGTGTATTGTGCTGACTCAATGGTTTCAGTGCTGCTGACAAAGTACACAATCACATCATCGTAATCTTGAGATAGGTTAGCGACATCAACATTATATTCATAAGCTCTTGGGCGAAGGTCATGCTCTATCACCATGCCTTTGACAGTATCATCTCGATACAACAATAAAGTGCGGATGTCGTCTTGGTTAAACGTCACAAGCACATTGTCTAAAATGACTTCGCTAGTCTCCGCATTGGTTACCGTCACACCATAATCATTAAACCCTGTTTGCGAATACTCACTGGTAGTAAATGGCGTAATGTCTTTCAAATAGTGGGATTCTAATTTACTTACGACATCAATATCTAACGTGGTATCTTCTAAACCATTGAACACTCTAAAGTCGGCCGTTGAATCAATATTGGTGTATGTCACAGGGGTTGATGTTGAATCAACACTGTCCAAAGTGATTTTTAAATCGCCAGAGCCAAAACTATTTCTTAGAACAAACTTATAAACCGTTTCACTGGTTAAGCTCATGCTATCAGTGGTATAAACCACGTTATCAGTGCCCTGCTCTGTCAGGTAAATGATGTACTCATCGGTATTTAGCATCAGCTCTGAGGTATAACCACCGTAGTTGATACTGCCTATCATAGTGGCATCTTGATAACTGTCACTATCAAGCGAGATATAGGCGTCATAAGCGTTATCTTCACTGGTTACATTGGCAACCAAAACCTGCATTTTACTGTCGTCACTATCCTCGTCATCATTGATATCATCCATATCACTGCGATCATATTCGATATCTAATAACTCAGGTGAAACATAATCACCGTAAAGCACATATAAGTGATTTGCCTCATTACTCAAACTGATCGTCTGGCTATAAATACTGACAGTATCCTCATATTCATCTAGACCATATATTTCCATATCAACACTACCCGTATCATATCCGTAACGTGGCATTGCATCACCAAATTCAACGTCGGTGTATTGGTAGTCATCTAAAACTAATGATGTCGCTGTGCTATCCGCTGAGGCATTATAAAATTGTACGTACGCAACAGAATCCGAATCATCATCACTGCTGCCATCAATCGAATCACATGCTGCTAATGAAACACTTCCCAAGCAAACCATCATCAAACTACATACATTTTTGTTAAACATACTCACTCCATTAACTGTTTAATTACATTCTCAGGAGATAGGACAGAGCACGGATGTAATTGACCGTAAAGAAGTGTAAAGAAGATAAAGCCTGCGTAAATGGCTATTTATTCGGGGAACTCAACTATTTTAAAGATATAAAAAAGCACCGCCTAAGCAGTGCTCTAATGGGTTAAGTCAACAATTGGCTTAACTACCAGCGATTTTCATATCACTTAATAAAATACCGCCAGTGCGAATAGAGGAGCGTAAATCTTGATCTTTCGCGACAGCTTGAATTCCCATAAACATATCTTTTAAATTACCTGCAATGGTAATTTCTTCAACAGGGAATTGAATCTCGCCGTTTTCAACATAAAACCCAGCAGCACCACGTGAATAATCACCTGTGACCATATTCACGCCTTGCCCCATCACTTCCGTCACAATTAACCCTGTGCCCATTTGCTTAATGAGCTCATCAAAGGTTTGGCCTGTATGACTTAATGTCCAGTTATAAATGCCACCAGCATGACCCGTATTAGTTAGGCCAAGTTTACGTGCAGAATAGCTAGTTAAGAGATACGTTTCTAATTGGCCACGATCAATGATCTGACGCTGTTGTGTCGCCACCCCTTCACTATCATAGTTAGCACTAGCAAGTGCACCAATCAAATGCGGGTTTTCTTCAATACTAAACCATTCAGGGAATAGTTGGGTATGGATTGAGTCTTGTAAAAAGCTTGATTTACGATACAAGCTACTCCCACTAATAGCCCCCACTAAATGCCCTATGAGTCCTGTCGCAATTTCTGGAGAAAACAATACAGGCAAGTTTGCCGTAGGGATCTTACGTGCATTTAAGCGATTTAATGTCTTATTTGCAGCCAATAAACCAACCGACTCAGGTGTCATTAACTCATTATATTTACGGGCAATGGTGTAATCGTAATCACGTTGCATATTGCCATCGGCTTCTTCACCAATAACGACACAACTTAAACTATAGCGAGAGCTACAATAGCCGTTTAAAAAGCCATGACTATTCCCGTAAACCTTTGCTGCAGTATGAGCGTTAGCAGTTGCGCCGTCAGAATGTTTCACTTGTTCATCAACTGACAAACTGGCTTCTTCGGCACGTATAGCAAGCTGTGCTAACTCATCAGGTGAAATGTCTTGCGGATGGTATAAGTCTAAATCACGAATGGTTTCTGCCATAAGCGCTTTATCAGCAAGACCGCTAAATGGATCAGATGAAGTGTACTTTGCGATATCATCAGCGGCCTTAACGGCGACAGCAATCGCTTCAGGACTTAAATCTGACGTGGATGAACTGCCTTTACAGCCATCACGATAAACCGTAATACCTAGTGCGCCATCTTTATTAAATTCAACCGTTTCAACTTCCTTTTCACGGGTTGAAACCGATAAGCCTTGCTGCTTGCTTATCGCCACTTCTGCAGCACTGGTGCCTAATTTTTTAGCATGCTCTAATGCAACAGCAACGGCATCTTTTAGCGCCGCTAATTCAGTATCAATTTTATTGGTAGACACACACTTACTCTTCAGTTTCCATTGTTGGCACTAGCATATCAAATTCAAAACTGTATTGATAACCATCAAAACAAGGATTTAAGCGCACAAATTGCCTTAAATAAACTAACCTTTAGTTATCATGTTGAATTATCACTTAATGAACACAAATAGATTTACGCAAAATTGACGACTTAGCCGTTATTCAGTGGCCGCAATGCCCCTTGAAGTGTTATTATTCACGGATATTTATTAGAGGTTATTTACTATGAAAATTGTTGGCGATTCCGACCACTTCCATCAGCCATATGACAATGACGATGATTACGTCAGCAGAACAGAGTTCAAAAAAGAAAGTGAGGAAGCTCAAGCGCTTGGCATGCGACTTATTGCCCTAAGTAAATCACAGCTAGACAAAGTTGGTTTAGACGAATTTTTATATGATGCTGTACTAAAAACAAAAAGCATCAAACCTAAAACAGAAGCTTACCGTCGTCACCTTCAGTACATCGGCAAACTTATGCGCGGATTCGATCACGAACCAATTATTACAGCGCTTGATAACGTATTGAATAAAAACAACAATGAAACTGCTCAAGTACAAATTATTGAGAAGTTACGTGCTCGTTTACTTGAAAACCCAAATGAGGAAGTAGAAGCATTATTGGCTGACAACCCTGCATTTGAACGTCAAAAGTTACGTCAACTGATTCGCCAAGCAAATAAAGAACTCACTAAGAGTCCTGATGCAGAATCAAAATCTCACAAAGAACTATTCAAATACTTACGCGCTGGTTTAGCAGACTAAATATACTCATTACAGGGATGTTGCTGATGCTACTAAAAAAAATAAAATACGCACTACCTTTATCAATCGCTTCACTTGGTTTTCTCATCGGTTGTAATGGCCCTTCAGATGACAATGGTGATAACGGAGGAGAGGACGGCAGTTATAGCATTAGTGTTAGCTACCAAACGGTAGTAAACGGACAATGTGATGCAGCCACCGACTCACTCACTTTTGATATCAACGAAAGTTTTTGTGCAGTAGCCCATTTAACACTTTCTAATAGTGATGTTAGTGGTGCGATTATCAACTTTTCACCTGACTTTGGTGAAGCAAGTGCAGATAGTAAGCTCACTGACAGCGATGGCTTAGCAAGCGTTTTTATTAGTTCAAGTGGCGATGTCGGTGCTGGCAGCCTTTTAGTCAGCCATACACCAACTGATGCAGATAGCGTTACGGCAACCCGTAATTATCAATTCGAAGACACCAATACTGTCCCGACACCTGACACCATTTCTGTGGTTTCTAGCATTACTCAAGCAGGTCAAACGGTAACCAGTTTCAAAATTGATGATGCTGTTATCTTAACGGCCAATGTGCTCGACGGCACTAACCAACCCATCGTCAATCAGCTAGTAACATTCCAAGCAGGTAATGCGAGTTTATCTCCAAACACAGCACTCACATCAGCCGAAGGTGTGGCGACAATAAGCTATACTGCATCGACTGAAGAGCTAGGTGCCTACACCTTAGTAGCCAGTACTGAATTTAATGGTGAAACAGTATCTGGCACCAGTGCATATGAAGTCCTTGCCGGTGATGAAGTGATACCTGATGGTACGCTCAAGTTTGGTTATATTGATGACAGTAATACTTTCCACGAAAATCAGTTAGGCTCAACATTAATTGCAGATACTGACGGCGATTACGTTATTGGTGCGGGCGCAAGCTTTGGCGTGATAGCTGATATTATTGTAGAAGCCGATGACGGCAGCTTTGCACCTTTACAAACCCCAACCAGCA
Organism: Shewanella sp. P1-14-1; assembly: GCF_001401775.1. Lineage (NCBI taxonomy): Bacteria > Pseudomonadati > Pseudomonadota > Gammaproteobacteria > Alteromonadales > Shewanellaceae > Shewanella > Shewanella sp. P1-14-1. The sequence continues at coordinate 193,848 of NZ_LKTL01000002.1, forward strand.
TTTCATTCACCTCTGACTGTGTCGCCAGTACTGATGCCAGTATAGACTCTCCTGTGACCACTTCTGCAGGGCGTGCAAGTTCAACATACCAAGATACAAGCTGCAGCGGCAATAGTGTTCGTAGTGAGCAAATTGTGGCTTCAGCGGTTGTTGGTAGCGAAACTTTTAGTGCAACATTTGATTTTTCCTTAGAACGCCAAACGCTTGGTAGCCTAAGCTTTATATCTGCCGAACCTACACAAATTCGTATTAAAGGCGCAGGCGGAACTGGCTCAACAGAAACGTCATTAGTGACATTTTTAATAAGTAGTGCCAGCGGTCAGCCTGCTGCCCAGCAATCTGTTGACTTCAGCTTAGATACCATTGTGGGTGGGCTAAGCTTTTCAAATGGTGAGATTACCAGTGAAGCAACCAGCAATAGTGAGGGGTTAGTTACCGTGACTGTTCAGTCTGGCACTATCCCTACCCCTGTGCGTGTGCTTGCCTCTGCAACCGACAGCGATACGGGTGATGTCATCACAACGCAGTCTGAGCAACTAACCGTGAATACCGGTTTACCTCAGCAATTAGGCTTTAGCATTTCTCCTTCGTTATTTAACCCGGAGGCGGGAAACAATAACGGTGAAGAGGTCACCATAACAGTATTTGCATCAGACAGCTTTGGTAACCCAGCACCTGATGACACTACGGTCAACTTCACAACTGAAGGTGGCCAAATCCAGCCTTCATGCTCAACGGTTAATGGGACTTGTTCTGTGATATGGACATCAGCCGATCCACGACCAGCTGATCATCGTGTAACAGTGCTCGCTTACGCGTTAGGACATGAAACTTTCTTTGATACTAACGGCAATAACATCTTTGATGATGCTGATGGAACAGCCATAACTAATGCTTGTTTAGATAGCGCAGGTGCTCCTATCGCTTGTACTGGTAATGGCATGGACAGGGAAACCTATCATCAAAGTGGCTTTAGCGATTTAGGTGATGCCTTTAGAGATGATGATGAAGTCGGTGTTTATGTTTCTGGCAAACCGTTTTTCAATCCTGAAGGCAATACCAGTTACTCTGGCCCTGATGGTAAATTCAATGGACCCCAATGCGAAGGCAGTCTTTGTGGTGAAGGCCAAGCGAACAAAACTTACATTCGTGCAGCCACTGTACTGACCATGTCAGGTTCAGCCGCTAATATTATCGCTACCGACGTGGATAGAAATCCAGTGACTAATTTAGTCTTGGCACCTGAAGCAATGCAGACAGTATTAGTGGAGCTATATGACAGTGCTAGACAGGTCATGCCAGCAGGATCGACATTAACGGTGACAGCCATAAATGGGACGATCAACTTCGAGGGTTATACCGTTCCTAACACGACGTGTTATAGCTTCGCAGCTAATGATGCAAGCCATGCCTGTGATGAAGTTGCCACTAAGTTTACCTACACAGCTGCTGATGAAGTGGGTCAAGACTCTATTACATTAACAGTGACAACCCCAGGTGGCTTGATTACGAAAACAGACCTGAGTGTCACTGTGCAGTGATATCTGATAATAGGGTAATGATTTAACAGGGCTAATGCCTTGTGCCATAAGCTAGTGTCATCAAGCTTAACCCGTAAATCACCCACTATCTAGAAGCTCGCCTCGGCGAGCTTCTTATTATTGAAATATCATAAAACTAGGATATACTCTTTCGCAATTGGGAAAACAGGGTTCGTTTTCTTACGGTTTAATACTCAAAATTAAATCTAAAAAACCGCTTAAAAGGATATTTAAATGCGTACTACCGCTATTTTAGCCACACTTGCTGGCTGCGCTTTACTCACTGCATGTGCATCAACTCAACCTATCGTTGCTCAAGAGAAAACTGTTGAATTTGAAGGGCAAACTTTGGTCTTCTCAGGTATCTATGATACTGAAAAAAATAAACTTGAACTGTCAGTTAATGGCGATCCGCTAATGAAAGGACGCTTTCCACCATACACACCAACTCAAAACCTAAAGAGTAAGTATCGAGATTTAAAAATCGAAGGTAAATGCTATTTTGGTTCGGTATTAGGTGATCAAGGTGGTGCATTTGGTGCCGTTGCTGGAATCATTCAATCTTCAAAATCAAGCACGGGCGACAAGTGCGAAATGCTTGTAAACAACAAGCCTGTTGAAAACCTGTATTTCTAAAACATCACCATAAGCTGTAATAACGAACCCAAACTTTACAATGCATTGTAGGCTAGTTCGGCTGCACTATACTGGTGCACTGAACTAGACTTATAAGCCCTTAACACACTGAATAAAGGCAGTTAAAGCACTCAAGCGACTTGGCTTGGCAATTGCTTATTTCTTGCTTTCATTATACGAGTCCATCATGTTACCACTGCATACGTCCCTTAGAGGACTACGTTGTTTTTGTATTGCAGCCGAATGCCTTAGCTTTAAAGAAACGGCAAATCAATTATTCCTCACGCCTTCAGCAGTGAGCCATCAAATCAAGCAATTAGAGCAAAACCTGCAACAACCTCTTTTTATACGCCAAACGCGGGCAATCAAGCTCACTGATGCGGGTAAGCAGTTTTATCAGCAAGTTGCACCTGTCATGGTAAAACTTTCAGAAACCGTAAACCAATTCGCACAAACAAATACTACTTTAGAGGTAAGCATTTCGATGCCAGAGTTTTTTGCCAGTGAGTTATTTGTCCCTCAACTTATTGGCTGGTCTCAAGAATACCCGCAGATAAATTTAAAATTAGACACAGTAAAAACTAGGGCGGCACAAACTGGGCAAACCGACCTATCAATTGTTCTGTCAGGTTCTAAACAACAAGATCAGCATAGTCATGAATTATTTCCGCTAAAGTACATCCCAGCCTGCAACCCTCACCAATTTCAGCAGTTGCATTCTCAAGGACTATCGGTGATATCTAAAGTCCCATTAATTGTTCATCAAGCAAGACCTCACTCATGGGAACAATGGGCAGAATCAGTTAACTTACCGCATTTTTCGCCAAAACAAGTGATTCAACTGGACAGTATGTTCAGCGTTGCTCGCGCAGCAGAGCAAGGTATTGGCATCGCACTTATACCAATGCCTATCAGTAAAGCATGGTTTGAAAATGGCAGTTTAGTGGCACTCTTTAATGAAGCCTTAAATAGTCATGATAAATACTACTTACTGCAACACGGGCAAAGTGAAGCAAGAATGGAGGTCCAGCAATTAATAGATTGGACGGTTGCCCGCTTTGGCCAACAATAATCAGACTCGCGCGGCTAATAAGTGAAAAAATCTCATCTATCACAATGAATTTTCTCGTTTGTCAGCCAAGCATATATTCCCTAAATTAGCCACGTAGCAACCCGATACTACCTATAAAGGAATATACAATGAAAACATTACCTACTCTTATCGCAGCAAGCTTATTACTTGCAAGCTCACCCATGGTTATGGCTGATGCCGCTGAAAATAGTCGTTATAAAATGGTGCTTATTGAAGACACACCTGGCGTAGATGCTATTCAATCAGGCGACTTAATTGAAGGCATTGAGTTAACGAAATCAGCAAAGCACTCAGCCATTGATACCTATACTCGTAACCTCAACTTATGCGTGGGATATACTAAGTTATCTCAATTTGATGTTGCTGAAAAAGCGTGTAGTGATGCCGTTAGAATGGCAGTCAATGAAGAAACATTACCGTCGATGAGAATGCGCGCATATGCTTTTAATAACCGAGGCGTAATGAAAGTGCTGGCAAATGATAATATTGGTGCATTAGAAGACTTTAGACAAGCCGCAAAAGCGACTAAAGACCCGATTTATAAGCAAAATCTGACTCGATTAGAAGCTGCACTTAATAGCCTAGAAACGGGGACCTTATAATTTGGAAGATGACCAACAGCGACAGCAAAGCTTACTCTGTCGACAACCAGTAAATGTGGAACCAATAGGCATTAAGTGGACACTTTAATGCCTATTTTTTTACTTAACCATTCTCCGTTTTCAGCCGTTGCTTCACACCAATAAAAGCCAATAACAGAAATAGCACAAACAGGGTCCACATATGTATCCATAAAGGTAATACACTCGTCCAACCTGCGCCCATTTGACTTAACTCTAACATAGCCATAATAGCTGGTACGGCAGGAATCACTTGGGATAATTGCACCAAAAGATCAGGAATTAATGCGATAGGCCACACAAAGCCAGACACAAATAAAATGGGCATCGACACTAACAGCAAGACTTGTGTCGGTAACTCTCGCCTTACAAATAGACTACTTAACGCAATGCCACATGCCGCAGTGGATAAAATAAACGGCACCATCAATAAGGCCACCTCAGTTAAAGTCGCTTGCACACTGACATCGTACCAATAAAAGCAATAACCTAGATAAAAGCTCGCAAACAAAGCATAAATGGCGCTAAAAACAGTCAGACGTGCACCAATTAATGCCATAGGAGAAACGTGATTCCAATAGCCCTTTTTGCGCCATTGTCCTGCCCCTAAAATCCCCGTACCAATCAATAACGTTTGGTGCAAAATTAGTAAAAACAATCCAGGCACCACATACGGGGTGTAACCTAAACTGGGATTAAATGCAGGGACGCTATTAATATTGACTGAATGTAAACTTTGCTCAGCTTGCTGCGGGTTTTCTCCTCGCGCTAACAACCCCACTAACTGAATTTGCCGACCCGCATCCATGCCTGCACTAATTAATCCTTCAGCAACCGCTGAATAAATTAAAAAATAGCTCGCATCACCACCGTAACTTAAGGTGGCTCCTTTACCGAGTAATAAATTACGCCTAAACCCTTCTGGAATGACTAATAAACCATGGGCTTTCGACTCTGATATCCATTGCTGTGCAATATCAATACTGCCCACCTGAGCAACGATAGTAATTTTGGGAGAAGCATCTGCATGTCTAAGCAACTGGCGACTTAATGAAGAGTTGTCGTGATCAACCACAACCACTTGTTGTTGAGTCGGAACTTGGTTCAGATAAGGGAGAGGATAAAGCACCGAGTAAAACAGCACGCCACCAAACATGGTCACGACTATGGCTTTATCCGCTAAAATGGCTTTTAGCTCTACAAATAGCAGTTGCAACCAGCTCATGACTTGACCCCTACAGCTTCACCTTGTGACGTTGTAGTCAGCGCAATTTGCTTATTCCAAATAACACGATGTAACCCCCAAGCTAACGCTAAAACGATAATAAAGTAGCCATAAGAAATACTTTGCTGCAATACCTGAAGCGCTCCAGCGCCGTAGCTGATAATACTGACATGGGAGTCGATATAATGACTAGAAGGCATAATTAAACGCCACCACTGCGCTAACTCTGGCATATCATTGACAGGAAAAGTGATCCCCATAAATGCAAAAGCTGGGGCGAATAAAGCGGTGCAAAAACTGACGCTTCTCGCTGGTTCACGCATCAATAAAAATACCAAAATAACCAAGGTCCACAATGCTAAAAACATCATTGCTTGCGCTGCTATCAGTAACAATAGATTACCCGCAATCGGTAAACGCAACACGCCGTATAACCACGCTAAGATAAAGCCACCATGCACTAACATTACAGGGGTATAAAACAACACTTTAGCGCCAACATGCCACCAAAACTTTGCTGGTAATAAATACTGTTCGCCTTGACGAATGAGGCTGTCGTTTAATGAGTTTACAAATACCATCATTGCCAAAAGCTGCAATAAGGCGATTAACACGGGAGGAACCAAAAATCCCACGTAATTGTTGTTACGGTTAAACAAGGCCGTGGTTTGACTGGTGACAGGACTTAAGTTGACCGCAACCGTTGCACGATTAGCACCATTGAGAAGCTGCTTCATACCAGCCACTTCCATGAGTCCAGCGCCTACACTCAGCTGTAACTGACTCGATAATAGTTTCCCGACTAATAAAAACTGACTGTTATAACGAATATCGACGGTGGGACTGCTACCCGTTAACAACTTACGCTTAAACTCATGCGGAAACACAACCACAGCGTAAACTTCTGCTTGAGTCATCGCAGCCTTTGCATCAGCAAACTGAGTATAGGTAATAGGCTTAATTACGGCATTAGCGGCTAAATTACGGGTTAAGGTTCGAGTAAGTTGGCTATTATCTTGATCAACCACAGCCACAGGCAGTTGCCGAGGTAACCCAGCACTGAATAACCACCACAAGCACAAAATACTGATTAACGGAATATATGTCACCAAAGCCAGTTGCCAGGGTGAACACCATAAGCGTTTCAATTCTTGTTTTAGTAAAACCCGCATCTTCGCACCTTAGTCATAAGAAGCACCTTAATCAGTTTGTAACTAATGATGCTAATTGACACTTAACAGCACAGACATGCCGACTCTTAAATCTGCAATCGGGCGATTGGGGCGTAACTCAACTTCAAAGGTACGCATATCAAAGTCATGGCCACTTTCAGTGGAACGCCAAGTTGCAAAACTGCCCATCACGCTAATATGCGCAATGGTAAAGTCCTCAGTAACCTTTAATGCAGGAATGGTTAAGGCAACCGTTTGCCCTTGCTTGAAATCTGCCAATTGGTCTTCACGTATTTGCATGACGGCCCATGCATCAGTGATATCAATTAAACTGACAACAGGAAAACCACTCGGTGCTAGCTCACCAGCCTGTAATAAGACTTCGCTTACTTCGGCATTTTTAGGCGATCGCATTTGACTGTCAGCTAAAATTGCACTGACTTCCTTCACTGCACCTTCTGCCATGCGAGCATTACCAGCGGCAGCGGCTTTGGTTTCTACTCTCGCCCCTTCATCTGCCATCTGATACATGGCTAAAGCTGCTTGTTCGGTATATTGGGCTGCTTTCCACTGAGTAAATGCTTCATCACGCTTTTGTCTGGCAACAACACCTTCATCAAATAGATTTTCAACTCGCTGATAGGTGGTTGCCATTAAATCGGTTGCCGCTTTGGCTTTTAACCATTGCTCTTTCGCCGCTGTCACTTGTTGCTGACGTGCCCCGTTATCCGCTTCTTGTTGCATGGCTTTGGCAGCATCACGCCCCCCTTCAGCTTGCATTAACTTTGCATCCAATTCAGGACTATTAATCGCATACAGTAAATCACCAACTGCAACTTTATCGCCTCGGCGCACCATCACTTGCTCAACTCTACCCGGTACTTTAGATGAGATATTGTATTCACGAGCCTCTATTTGCCCTTGTAACAGGTTTTCTTTTGGCTCAAATGCTAGTTTCAGGCCATAACCCAATATCCCCAACAGGATAAGAATGGCGATAACAGCAATAATTCGATTAGCCCGCATTTTGATTCTCCTGAAGTTGGGTGCGCCCGATAAATTCATCTAATTGGCCACTAATTGTCATTAGCCTTGCATAAGCTTGCACGAAACGATATTGCGCCCCAAGCTGCTGAGTTTTAACTGCACTTAATTTTAATTCAGCATCCACTCGATCAATGGATGTTGATAGCCCCTGATTAAAGGCAAGTTCACGTAGGCGAAGGTTCTCTGTTGCTAACGCTAATGAGGCATTCAATGCTTTTACTTCTTCATCGGCCTGTTGTAGTTGTCGATAACTTTGATCAAGCAGCAAACTCAGGTCTTGTTGGGTTTGCGCCTTGGTATACTTAGCTTGCAGTAAAGCACTTTGTGCAGCCTCAACTTTGCCACTGCGACCATCACGGCTAAAGATAGGCACGTTTACCCCCACTCCAACCATCCAGTCAGGTTCAATTTGTGAGAACAAGCTATCGTCTTCATATAAGGTGTAATTACCATATAAAAACACTGTTGGATGGTAGCGACCTTTCTCTAGTTGAATGAGACCATTGGCTTGCGCTTCTTTCGCTTCCAGTAATTTGAGCGCAGGGTGCTGCGTTAAGGTCAACTGACTTAACCGAGGTAAAGACGGCGACTGAGGCAAACTGAATAATCCTGAAGTAGGATCAGATTCAGGTAAATGCAGCATTCTTGATAGAGCAATTTGAGCCATTTCATGCTGACGCTTTGCACTGCCAAGGTTTACTTTGGCATTTTCTAGTGCCACTTGTGCATTTAAGCGTTCAACTTTTGCAATTTGTCCTTCACGTTCTAGTTTTTGTGCGTGAGACTCATGTTCCGTTAATGAGTCCACTAATTGCTGATTCGTTGCCACTAAGGTTTCTGTTACCGCCACAGCAAAGTAACGATCAACAAGCTGATTAAACATGTCTCTAGAGGTAAGCGAATATTGATGTTTTTTCTCTTCGACATGAGCAGCATGAATACCTTGAGCCGCAGTAATTTTACCGCCAGTATAGATTGGCCACATAGCTTGTAAGCTAGCACGGAAAATATCCTGCTCAGTAAAAGGAGTCACAAATAAAGAGCCAGGAATAGCCGCTAACGCTTCACCCAGTGCTGGAGGAAGCGCACCAGGGTCAATTGCAGCAATTGGATTCAGATCTCGTAAATCTAATTCAATGGGCTTTTCAAGACGGGTATAGCTACCAGCAAGATTTAATGAAGGCAAATTCATGTCTTCACCGGCTCGCTCTTCAGCTTCAGCACGGCTGACTTCTTGGGATTGGGCTTTTAATTTATCACTGACAGTTAATAACTGTTTCCATGCATTAGCAAACGAAAGCGATTCAGCGCTAACCACATGGGATAATGAAGCAGTGATAACAAATACCCCAATGGGTACTAGTGACAAGACTTGTCTTACTTTGATATTGAAAACAGCTAAATGCCTCATGAACCTCATCCTTTAGTTAGAGCAATAACTCTAAATTGGCGAATTATAACTAGTTTTACTGTTTACTTCTAGCGTAAGAGATTGATTTTAAATATTCTAAATGAGTGTAGTACAAAATAAAAAGGTGCCATTACAGCACCTTTATTTTTCCGTTTATGCCGTTCCGCCAACGGTTAAGCTATCTAATTTCAATGTAGGCTGACCCACACCAACAGGCACACTTTGCCCATCCTTACCGCAAACACCCACACCTTTATCTAACGAAAGATCATTACCGACCATCGAGATTTGGCTCATGGCTTCCGGTCCATTACCAATTAATGTGGCGCCTTTGATTGCTTCGGTCACTTCACCATTTTCAATCAAATACGCTTCAGAGGCTGAGAATACAAATTTACCCGAGGTAATATCCACTTGGCCGCCACCAAAGTTAGGAGCGTAAATGCCTTTTTTAACCGACTTAATCATCTCTTCTGGCGTCGAAGTACCCGCTTCCATATAGGTGTTTGTCATACGTGGCATAGGTAAATGTGCATAAGACTCACGGCGACCGTTACCCGTCGTAGCTTGTCCCATTAAGCGCGCGTTTAACTTATCTTGCATGTAGCCTTTTAAGATACCGTTTTCAATCAAAGTCGTTTTTTGCGTTGGCACGCCTTCATCGTCGATGCTCAATGAACCACGACGATTTTCAATTGTACCGTCATCCACCACCGTCACTAACTCTGATGCCACTTGCTGACCCACTTTGCCACTAAATGCACTACTGCCTTTACGGTTAAAGTCACCTTCTAAGCCATGCCCTACCGCTTCATGTAACAATACACCAGGCCAGCCATTACCGAGGACAACGGGCATCTCACCTGCTGGGGCATCAATGGCGTTCACATTAACCTGCGCTTGACGTACAGCTTCTCGAGCAAACTCAAAACAAACAGGTAAACCAGCATCATCTGTCGCTAAAAACACACTGTAATCATGACGACCGCCACCACCAGCACTGCCACGCTCACGTTTACCATTGTCTTCAAGAATGACGCTACAGTTGAAGCGAACTAAAGGTCTAATATCAGCAGCAAGCGTACCGTCACTGGCTGCAACTAAAATTTCTTCATGCACCCCTGATAAACTAACCACGACTTGGATAATACGTGTATCTAGACTGCGAATGTATGCATCGGTTTGTTTAAGCAGGTTGATTTTTGGCGCTTCTTCCATTGCAGCAATGGGGTCGTCACTTTTGTATAGTGCGTGAGTATTGTGACGCTTAAAGGCATGCACCTGATGTTGCTGACCAGCGGTTGCGATACCTCGTGCAGCTTCAGCTGCTGATTGCAGTGCTGCTGGAGTAATTTCATCAGCATAAGCAAAGCCTGTCTTTTCACCTGTTATGGCTCGAACCCCTACGCCACGTTCAATATGAAAACTGCCTTCTTTAATGATGCCATCTTCTAACGCCCAAGTTTCATGGCGGCTACCTTGAAAATATAAGTCTGAAAAATCAATATTATGTTGGTGAATAATATTGAGGTAATCCTGTAGCCCATCAAGGGTTAACCCATCATGTAATAAACTTTGTTCAACTTGAGCTAGAAATGGCATTAATTCTCTCTTTAAGCCCTATGGCTTGTAAAATGTAATTCATCAATCGCAACAGCGATGTTTCATTTATCTTTCTGACTTTAATACTTTGATTAAAGTGCTGTCGTTAGCACGGGTAAATTAAAACGGTTGTGCTCCACGACTGGAATTTGTTGTCTAATATCGTTGAGTTGTTGTCGGTCTATCTGACCTTGCACCCAACCTGTTCCCGTTTTTCGTTCAGCGACAATGTGACCCCAAGGATCAACAATCATACTCTGCCCCCAAGTTTCTCGGCTACCTTGATTATGTTTGCCCCATTGATCAGCTGCCAGAATATAACATTGACTTTCAATCGCTCTAGCTTGCACTAACACTTGCCAATGAGCTTCGCCTGTCACTTTAGTAAACGCTGATGGCAGAGCAATAATATCAGCACCTGCAGCTCGTAAAGCACGGAATAAATCGGCAAATCTTACGTCATAACAAATGGCTAAGCCCACTTTACCAAACGGGGTATCGATAACACTAATACGATCGCCAGGACAAAAAGTATCACTTTCACGATATGAGCGTGTACTGTCGGCAACTTCGACATCGAATAAGTGTAACTTATCATAACTGCCTAAGGTATCACCTGTATCATCAAATAAATAACTTCGGCTATATACCCGCCCATCATTCGCTAAAATAGGAATGGTTCCAGCCACCATATACACTCGATGATTTTTAGCCAATGCAGCTAAAGCCTGTTTCAGCTCACTGGTTTTATCATCTCCAGCGACTGATAACTGTTGCTGTTCATGACCACCAAATAACAAACTACATTCTGGTAATACAACGAGCTGAGGCTGATTTTCTTGCCTTGGAAGTTGACTAAGCTGCTCGTCGATAAAAGCTAAGTTGGCTTGAACATCCCTGCTGCTCTGACATTGCAGTAAGTTGACTTGCATTAGCGCCTCCTTGGCTTTGACGTTGCTGGTAATCAACAAATGATATCGGACTGCTACCCTCCCCTTTAGGAGCGTTATCGGAATCAGTCTCGGTTTGAGTATTGCTGTTAATAATGATGTTATCGCTGTTTTTGCTGCTATCCGCCTCGATACTGATTGCAGGTACATTGGAACTGTCTGGTACAGTCATCTCAGTTACAGTTTGAGTGCCAGAGTCATTGACATCTAATCGCTCGCTCGCCTGTTGCAATTGGTCTTGTTGAGCACCTTGCAGATTACTTTGTGGCTCAGTTTCCACTTTTTCGCGAGGTAAAATTGATTCAGGGATTTCGATTTCTTTACTCTTACGCTCTAACTCTTCTAGCAAAGGATCATTCATTGTACCGCCTAATCTGAAACGAATTTCAGAAATGACTTCAATGACCGGCTCCAATACTTTTGTGAGTGCAAAGGCGCCTAAGCCCAATGTCCAAGCGCTGGTACTTAATAGCACTACAGTTGGGACGCTCGAGGCTAATTGCGGAATAAAACGAATATCGTAATTCAAACTTTGAGTGGTTAAGTCAGTATAGCCTCGTACTTTCATGTTGCCTGCTATCGCATCCATTTCTGTATCTGTGGTTTTTACGACGCCATTATCAATATCCAATGAGCCACCAAAAGAGTCGAAATATAACCCCTTGCCAAACACATCAGAGAAGTCTAAAGAGAGTTTTCTCACTAACGAGTCCAAACTAAACAAGGAGAAAATACGAGCACCTTTATCGCTCACTTCAGATAAGTATCCTTTACCCAAATCAAAGCGTAATTTGCCGTTTAAGGTTTCTAATGAGAATTCATACGGCGCACCTTGCCATGAAAACTCTCCCACCATATCCACAGGCGCATCTTTAAGACCAGGACTGATGCCTAACGCTTCAGATAACGCATCAAACTTGCTGGCTTTTACATTGACATCAAACGTGGTCATGCTTTTTCCTGCGGCGAACGTCCAATCTCCAGAGGCTTGCAGGCTGACTATTGGCCTCGTTAAGGTCAACGTTTGGAAGCGGTAACCATTCTCATACGGTATTCCTTGTAGCACAAGGTGGCCTAAACGCGTTTTATATAAACCAAAATCATCTACATCAACTGCAAGTGGCGGTAAATTATCGAGTAAATTGCCTGGGGTAAATTCGGCATCTTCTGGCGCTTTCACATTAGGTGCTAAATGCAATTTACTGGCAACAATTTTAAGGCCTTGCTCGCGCCAACTTGGATAAAAATCAATATTACCCACCATCTGCTCTGATTCAATATCGAAACGCCATACATGCTGAAGCGGCTTGGCTGTAAACGATAATTGCTCAAAGTTTTGACTTAAAATATTCAATGAACCAATTTGGGCGTCGATTAAGGTTAACGGCGGGAAAAAGCTCACCTTGTCATCAAGGTCAGTGAGGTTAACTACTGGCTCTGATTCAACGTTTACTGAAGAAGATTGATTAGCCAGTTCAGCAATTGTCTCAATGTTTGTTGTTTCAGCAGTATTATCAGGGGCAGTTTGCGCAGTTTCATCATTGACGACTATTGATTCTTTATCTGCGATAACATCGATACTGGATGTCACTTTATCAGTAAATTTACTGATAAGAGGTAGCCATGTGGTCAACTCAGCTTCTGGTAAGTCAATTTGAATGTGACCTTGGTTTTTAACGAGCTTATCACCCAGTTTAAAATGGCGCCCGAGTAACAGATCATAATGGGCGAGGTAGTCGCCACTTTGCTCATTAAACCCGCCCCAAAACTCAGCTTCTTTGCCTAACTTGATCCCTAAGGAAGACTGCTTGTTATCACCAATTAATTCAGCTCGCAGCATTCTAGGTTCGTCGGCTGCTTTAGTAAAAGGAGCTGGTAAGGACAATGTTGTGCCTGTGAGATCTGAATTTAATTGTACTTGTAAACGATAACCAAGCGGATCAAAAATCATCGTTAACCCACCATCCCAATCTAAGCTTCCTGAATAATAATCAGATAATGGATTATCAATGTAATTCGGTAAATTATCTAAATCCCATTGGCCGTTCAGATCGACGCTTAAAGCAAGATCACCGCTATTCGTTTGCTCTGTTGCAAAGCTAAACTGCAATGGTTGCTCAAATAAATCTGCCGCGATTTCTTGACCACTCACTTCAGCATTAATAAATTCGACAGCGCCGCTCACACTGTTTAAATGCAGCCCGGGAGAGGTGATATATACGGCATTATTATCGAAGGTTATCACGCCTTTATTGTTCGCTTTCGCACCATCATAAAGCGGAATGGTTAAATCTAAATCACTCACAATGTCACCAGAGATTTGCACAACATTGAGTGTTGAGCCCACTGAGGTTTTAAGCGGTGAATTATCAATAACGGCTTTTGCAGCATCAGCATCAGCGCCAACCTCAGCTTCAATTCTTAAGGTCGTTTCTTTACCCATATAAGGAATATAAACGTGTGCACCGTCGGCATCCACATCCAATAATTTCCCTTTGTTAACAACAATATCCATTGCCGCATTTTCAAATAATGCATAAAGGCTTAACGCTTCAACTGCTGGCCAATCGGGTTGAAACAAAAATGCACCATCATTTAAATTAAAACCTGCTTGAAAGATGCCAGAATGATCTTGATATGGAAACTGATTAAGTTGACCGTGCCAGACAATTTCAGCGTCAGGAATTTGGCCTTTTTTAAGCGATCCATTTAGATAATCTACCAAGTTATCGCTCATCGCATCTAACGGAAAATAACGACCCGCATGTTCAACATTATTGATGGCTAAGTTAGCATTTAAGGCAAGGTGTGCTTGCTCTAATAAATCCAGTTGCATTGATGCAGCGAGATCGATATCGGCATTGCTAAAGTGAACATGAGGTAATATCAGGCGCGACTTATCGACGTTATATTGAACTTGAAATGCATCACCTTTAAGCGCAAGCGGTGCTTCAAACCCATCTTGAAAATCAAATTGATAATCTTGTGCTGGGAACTCAGCATTGACTAAGCCATTGGCCCAAGAAAAGCGTAAATCAATTGGGGCACTACCGGGTATTCCCTCTGTAGCAGACCACTTGAGTTGGTTTATTTCGGTTTTGAGTAAGAATGGTTTCCCTGACTCTTTAAGTAATTGCAGCGGCCCAATAACGCCACTTGGTGACAACTCTTGCCATTGAGCCACGCCCTTTTCTCCCATTTTAGGAAATAAAGGGAGCAATGGCGTGAGCACTTCAGGCGCAATTTCATTCACGCTAACCGATAAGTCACTGTAGTTAGTTTTCAGTGATAAATTAAGCTCAGGCCATGGAACACCATTGGTCGAAAAGTCTAAATCATGGCTTGTAACTTGCCAGCCATTATCATTTGGTTGCCACTTTAACGCACCGCCATTAATCGCAAACTTTTGCAGTTGTTCAGTATTTTGCTTATCAGATGTATTCCACTGCAACCAGCTTGGTTCGAACATCAACAAGCCTGTATTGATAGTTCGATGCTCTATACCTAGCCAAGCTTTAAGATTTACAACACCTTCAAATTCAATACTATCTAATTTTAATAAAGGGTCATGTTGACGTGAAGCCCACTCACCTAGATCTAATGATTCAGCAGAGAGATAAATTTGACCCACTAATTCATCAGGTTTGTAGCCATCGCCAGTGACATCAATTCTGAGAGCCAATAATTCACTTGCTGACGCTTCTGAATCCAAATGCATAAAGCCTTTCGCTTGGTGAAGGCCTGGTTGGTTATGCCACATCAAATTACTGATAAATATTGGTCTAAAATCATGGCTATGACTTAGCAACTGTAAAGTACCGTCACTGATAGAAAAATATTCAAGCTGCTCAAGTAACAAGGCATATAACCAATCTAAATTGGTACTCGCATCCTCATCACTTTTCGAACTAGAAAGCTCATCTACATTTAACGCAACATGGATGCCATCAAATTTTACGGTTTCAATTTTAGGGGACAGAGTGAGTAATGTTTGCCAAAAATCGAGTTTTAAGTGCACCTTGTTGGCGATTAAGGTCACTGGTAGCGATGGCTGCGGGGGAATAACGAGATTATTAACCGTTAATGCAGGTCCAAACGCTTGCCACTCGGCACTGAGTTTTCCCACTTGAACTTCAATCTGGTATTGTTCTTTGAGGTAATTCACCACTTCGTATCGCGCTTCAGGAAGCTGAGGTATTAATCCTCGGATGAGACTCACCGCTAGCGCAAATAGTACCAGTACTACGGCTACAAATTGGAACAAAAAACGACACACTTTTACGGTTTTACTTTTGGGCACTACACCATCACCACGTCATACTTATTTTGAGTATATAAAGTCTCGTTTTGCAGGCGGATCTGTTTGCCAATATACACTTCTAATTCTGCTAATAAGTGGCCTTCTTCAGTACTTAAACTTTTGAATACCGCCGGTGAACAGTACAGCAAAAACTCATCTGCTGCGTATGCTCGATTTAATCTAATAATCTCTCTGAATATCTCATATGAAACCGTTTCAACCGTTTTCATTGAGCCTGTACCTTGGCACGCAGGGCACTCACCGCACACCACATGCTCTAAACTTTCACGGGTACGTTTACGGGTCATTTCAACTAAGCCTAAGCCTGAAAAACCACTTACACTCGTTTTAACACGATCGGTTGCTAACGCGGCTGTTAAGCTGTCTAACACCCGCTTTTTATGATCATCATTCATCATGTCGATAAAATCGATAATGATGATGCCACCTAAATTTCGCAGTCGTAATTGTCGAGCAATAGCTTGAGTTGCTTCTAGATTGGTATTAAAAATGGTTTCGGCAAGGTTTCTGTGGCCAACAAAAGCACCAGTATTAATATCAACCGTTGTCATGGCCTCTGTTTGATCGATAATCAAATAACCACCCGACTTCAGTTCTACTTTACGACCTAATGCACGCTGAATTTCATTTTCTACATCGTACAGTTCAAAAATAGGAGAAGGGCCAGCGTAATGCTCAATTTTGTCTGCGATTTCTGGCATGAACTCTTGAGCAAACCCTTGAAGTTCTGCAAAAGTACGTCTTGAGTCGACTTGAATATGATCAAGCTCCTCACCGACAAAGTCTCGAATAATACGCACTTGAAGCGCTAAATCTTGATACAGGAGCGTGGCACCTTTACGTTTACGGCGTTCGCTCACTTTCGCCCAAACACGACGTAAAAATGCAGCATCTTGGGCTAACTCATCATCACCCACCCCCTCCGCTGCGGTGCGAATAATAAAGCCACCATCTTCATCGACATAGGGTTCGGTAATTTTCTTTAGGCGAGCACGTTCTGTTTCTTCTTCAATACGTTGAGACACGCCGACATGACTTGAGCCAGGCATAAAGACGAGATATCGAGAAGGAAGGGTTATATCTGTGGTTAAACGAGCACCTTTGGTGCCAAGGGGATCTTTAACCACTTGAACCATAATGTCTTGGCCTTGGCGCACGAGCTCAGCAATATCACGCACCACGAAATTACCTTTTTCTACATCGGCAACACATTCGGTATGCGGCACAATATCAGATGCGTGTAAAAAGGCAGCTTTTTCGAGTCCGATATCAACGAATGCGGCCTGCATACCAGGTAATACTCGGCTGATTTTACCTTTATAAATATTACCAACTAAGCCACGTTTCATTCGGCGTTCTATATGAACTTCTTGTAAAACGCCATGCTCAACAAGTGCAACTCTGGCTTCTGTTGGCGTAACGTTAATCAGTAATTCAGATCCTTTTTTACGCTGTGCTTTTGTGTGCATAAGCCACCTGTTTAACGCCGCGCTTCAAGGATAATGTAATACCAGCAAAAATGGGTGTGGTAACATTCACATGTTGGCGAACGAAAGATTAAGTTAATTCAATTTGATTCATTTCATGGAGCAGTTCGCGCGTTTCGACTAACGGCAATCCTACGACGGCGGAATAACTGCCCATAATAGATTGTACGAAACAACCACCTAGCCCTTGTATGCCATATGCACCGGCTTTATCCATAGGTTCTTCGGTGTTGATATACGCATCGATAGCCTCTGCTGATATCTCGCAAAATGTCACTCGAGTCTGGCATAAACGAGTCAGCGTTATTGCACCGTTGGTCACCGCTACTGCCGTCATAACTTGATGAGTTTGACCCGATAACAAGGTTAACATGCGCTTTGCATCATTAATGTTTTCAGGCTTACCTAAAATTTCCTCGCCCATAACGACAATAGTATCTGACCCCAACACTTTCGCAGCTGGCTCATCATTGCATAAGGTCAAACCCACTCTGGCTTTTTCTTTAGCTAAACGGACAACAAACTCGGCAGCAGGTTCATTATCGTGGTGCGACTCATCAATATCTGGTGCCACTTGCCTAAAGGTAAAATCTGACTCTGTAAAAGCAGCTTCAGCAAAAAGCGCTTTACGTCTTGGCGAAGTCGAAGCGAGAACCCATCCCATATTAACGGACCTTATATCGGCGACGAATATTTCGTAAAACCCAAAATACCCACCACCACATGAAAATACTGGACACTGCAGGCAAAAACATTGACCAATCAAATGCCACGCCGTTCACTACAAACTCAACCCAGTAAATAATAAAATGATACAGGCAAATAAAAATAGCGACCAAAATAGACTGCTGCCAGCGAGTAAAATTACGTAATCGTTGTGATTGCATCACAATCACATAAATCACAATCGAAAAAGCAAGTGAGCGAATACCTAAGGTTGCACCTAGTAGCACATCCAGTAATACTCCTAATACCCAAGCCGTTAAAATACTATAGCGATGTGGCAATGCCATTGCCCAATAGATCATTACCATCAATAACCAATCAGGACGCCACGCCTCGACGATTTTAGGTAACGGCATAATCTGAAACATCATGCCAATAAATATGGTCACTAGCACGACAAAGCGGCCATTGGCGATATGCGCACTCATTGGCTTACCTCATCTTCCGCTGATTCAATATCAAGTTCAGCCTCATTCACCATGGTAGCAGGATCAACTTGCTCTTGTGTGCCATCATCAGGCCATATGAGCAACACATAACGGATCCTATCAAGTGCCGCTAATGGCTGAGCCGAAACAACCGAATAACTTTGCCCAGCATCACGTGAAATTTTCATCACTCGTGCAACAGGATAGCCTTCTGGAAAACGATTCCCAAGTCCTGATGTAACCAGTAAATCGCCAACAACGATATCGGTACTTTTGGCAACATGTCGCAATTCAATTTCGTCAATATCCCCTGTGCCTTGTGCTACGGCGCGAACATCATTACGGGTAATTCGAACAGGGATCCCATGAGTAGGATCAGTTACTAATAACACCCGACTCGTCAGCTCGCTGACTTCAATCACCTGTCCAACAACCCCTTGGGCATCAACGACTGACTGACCGACAAAAACCCCTGTACGTGCACCGTGATTTAACACGACATAATGCCTAAAGGGATCACTTGCCACTTCCATGACTTCTGCAACCACTTTTCGAGCATCCATATGCACTGGAGAGCCGAGTAACGCTCGAAGGCGTTCGTTTTCTTGACGTAAATGTTCAAAGCGCTGTAATCGCTCAGACATCATAAGTTGTTGACGCAATAATTCTTTATTTTGCATCGCCAACATATTTCGCGTAGCGATGGAGTCAGCTGACCAATCCAGCAATAAACCGGGGACATTCGCTAAATATTGTAAGGGACTTAAAACTGAGGAAATGGACTGACGAATGGGATCTAGACGATCATTGGCGATAAGCAACACCACCGACAAAAATATTGCCAGTGTTAATCTAAATTGTTGCGATATACCACGAACAAAAATGGGTTTCATAATATGTAGGCGGTGACACTCTTAACATACTTGTCAGAATAAACACCGCCATTGTTTCGCTCTTTAGTTCTCTTCAGAGAATAAGTCACCACCGTGCATGTCGATCATCTCAAGGGCTTTTCCGCCACCTCGAGCAACACACGTTAATGGATCATCAGCAACCATGACAGGAATGCCAGTTTCTTGCATTAATAAACGATCTAAATCGCGTAATAATGCACCACCACCTGTCAGCACCATGCCACGCTCTGAAATATCAGAAGCCAGTTCTGGCGGAGACTGCTCTAATGCAACCATAACAGCACTTACAATACCTGATAAAGGCTCTTGCAGTGCCTCTAAAATTTCATTGCTGTTCAAAGTGAAACTTCTTGGAACACCTTCTGCAAGGTTACGACCACGAACTTCAATTTCAAGCACTTCATCACCAGGATAAGCAGTACCGATGGTATGTTTAATACGCTCTGCGGTTGCTTCACCAATCAAGCTGCCGTAATTACGACGAACGTAGTTGATAATGGCGTCATCAAATTTATCACCACCAATACGCACTGATGATGAATACACCACACCGTTGAGCGAGATAATCGCAACTTCAGTTGTACCACCACCGATATCAACGACCATTGAACCAGTCGCTTCTGAAACAGGTAAGCCTGCACCAATCGCCGCAGCCATTGGTTCTTCAATTAGGTAAACTTCACGTGCACCAGCACCCATGGCTGATTCACGGATCGCACGGCGCTCAACTTGGGTTGCACCTACCGGTACACACACAAGCACACGTGGACTTGGGCGGAAAAAGCTATTGTTATGCACTTGCTTAATGAAATGCTGCAGCATTTTCTCTGTCACATAAAAGTCAGCGATAACACCGTCTTTCATTGGACGAATAGCTTGAATATTGCCAGGCGTACGACCTAGCATTTGCTTTGCATCTGTTCCCACAGCAGCTACTGATTTTTGTCCGCTACTGCCACGTTCGCCACGGATGGCTACCACCGATGGTTCGTTTAACACGATACCTTCGTCACGAACGTAAATTAATGTATTTGCCGTACCTAAATCGATCGATAGGTCGTTTGAAAAAACTCCACGCAGCTTTTTGAACATGTATCTAGCCTGTATTCTGTAACATCAGAAAAAAGAAAAATCAGGTAACTTTATCAATGCCACTGGTTTTCCACAAGACCGAACAGGTTAACAATCGCTAATCTAGGTGTTTTTTTTACAATAATGCTAAATTAATCCACCAGCGCAGAAAAACACCAACTATTCGAGCAAAAAAACAGCAGCATGTTTAAGGCAATCTAGTGTCAAAAAAACGCGCTTTCAACATTTTTTGACATAGTTAACGACCTCACGCTCAATACTGACTCATAGTCACTCGGTTTCTACTTGTCCATTAACGTTTTTCACGCCAATAGATAATTCGATCGTGACCACGATAACGGCCAAAATAAGCACTGGCTCTTGGATCATATAATGTCGTCGTTGAAGCATTATCCCAGTTCCAATACCACTGTAGCCATTCAGGCACAATAAGTGGTGCTGTGACTTGCCCACGATAGTCAGCAGCAGTTCCAGTAATAACCGCATTCCAAAGTAAGGTAAATTCACCTGCAGCGAACATCGAAGATTGCCCAGTTCTAACAATGGTTTGCCCAGATGTTAAACTAGGCTCGAATTGATAGCCTAATACTGAATCATCGACTTGTGTAGCTAAAGCAGGTGTCACCGTGGAGCAGTTATCCAGAATATTCACACTCCAATCAGCGCCGTCCCAATACTCTGCACGAGTGGGCATTTGCAAAGTATCATTTTCTGCACCATAGGTATTATCCATCACCACTCGACCATGTCGAAAACGTTGGGTTGTAATTTGCTTAGCATCGCAATTGCTACCACAGCTGCCAGCAGTAGCTGCATTCATGTCAGGATCTGCCACAAAGCTATTATCGCCATCGTTATCGACCATAACCACACCGATATCCATGTCTTCAAATGGCCCATCTTTATTAGGGGCAGCCAATCGGGATAAGCTGGCCATGTAACTACTATCAACTGTGGCCACTCCTGCACTCCATGAACTAGCAGATACTGGTAAAGCACTTAAACGATTTCGCTTATCATCACCATCATCACTGTTTTCCCCGACCAATATCGCCGTGGCAAAAGCAAAGTCGCCTTGATAGTTTTCCGTGACATCTGAGCCAATGTTAAATGCAGAAATATTCATCGCCATTGAAAAAGGCTGATCCATATAATTAAATACAGTACACGCCGGTAATACGCTGACACCACTAATCGCAAACCTATCGGGTATAAAGCGGCCTATATTACCTGAGCTCGCCAATGGAATATCATAAAAGCTCGAGCCTAAATAACTTGAATCTGACTTAACGGTAAACTCAAATACACCCACTTCACTGATTGATTGAGTAATCGTGTTGCTGTTATTTGCTGCAGCAAGATGATCATAACTGCTTAAGCCAATATCACCTTCGATACCTGGAGATGGTGCCACAAGGGAACTTGCGAGTGTCATTCCTGCATGAGCATAATTTGGTGTTGCAAGATTATCGCAATAGTCGCTATCTCCATCTGACTCCCACGCCATACCTTGAATCGTTAATTCAAACTCTTCGCCCGCTTTTTTATAAACGGCGCAAGTCTGATTTCCGGCAGGACAACTCGCAGCAGCATCAACTGGGCTAACACATAATCCGACAGGGAAGCTGACAAATGTGTCAGCCCCGACCATAACAAGGCCATCCTCATCACCTGTTCCGTCGTATTGTGCGTTAAGTTGGATAGCGCCCGCATCAGGGTAATTCACGTCAATTTCTGCAACACCATTGCTGTCAAAATCCAAATTAATTGGCGTTCGTGTGCCAACACTTGTACCGATACTCATTGCAGTACCAGCCCCTGTCACAGAGACATTTTGGCCTGAGATAACGGTACTAGGCTCTATATAATCACTCCAGAATCCCACGCTCTTGGTAACATCGGCAAATTGAGGAACACATTCCAGCGTTTCGCTATCTTTCTCTACTGCGGAGATATTTATCATCCCAGTGGGTTTATTCGCTAATTTATTCGGCACATCAAAAATAAAGCCACTATCTGCAAAATTAAACGTACATTGAGCTGCTGTAGGAGTATTACCTGCGATACTACATAAAGTGGTACTGAATGGTTTGGCTCCTGGGGTTGAACCTGTTACATCCACAGTCACTGAACCTGCGGTATTATTTCTTAACTCTAAATTGGTACTTCCACCACTAAAGCTAACGACGTTACCGCCAATCCAGCCGCCACCAGTAGCTATTGTTGCAGGACTCAATGTTGCAGTAACAAAATCCGGAACTGTTTGAGTACAGTCTGCATTCGCACAAGCTTTTAATGTCATGGGCTCTGCATTACAGGTTAAGGCTGCACCAGTATGAGTAAATTCAAAATGGTCAATGACAACCCCTATTGGGTTGGAATCAAGCGCACAAATTTCAACATTATCAATTTCATGGTTATTAGTTGCCCCGCCAGTAGAACCTGTTAATGAAAGTAAAAAATCAGTAGGGACAGCTGACTGATTAGGTTCTAATGCAGCATCAAAAGGAGAAATGAGCATTTCGTAGCCATTGCCAGTGTCACGCTCAACACTGACCATTGATTGGCCAGCAACCTGAGAATCAACGGTTATACGGTAACGATGATTTGCATTTTCATTATTATCAACCGTAGGCGATAAACAACCTCCACTAGGGTTATCTTGCCCATTATTACAGGTACCACGTAGATAATTGTAACCACTAGTCCCCGAACCTGAGCCACGAACTGCTACAGACTGCTGTCTTCTACCAGGTCCACCAGGGCCTCCTTCGGTAGAAAAGTTACCATACTCATCAATACCAAAACCCAACCAACCGCCCGCAAAACCGTCGACATTCGAACGAGCACCGTAGCCTAATGGACCACCATATGAACCAGGCTGAGGAGTAATTGAAGCATCAGATAACACAAAAGCAATACCATCAGCACCACTACCCCCATAGGCATAATGATCAAACTCAATGGTCACTAAGTTTCCTGCGGCAGAGAAAAGTCGCTGATATGTCGAAGACGTAGCCTGATTTCCAGCAGCTTCGGTTATCCGAAGTCGGTTATTCACAATAGTAGGAATAAACCCACCGCGACTTTCAGAAACGACCCAATCATCACCCACATCACTGCGCTGAAAGTCATCATTAAAACACGTTAACACCTGTTCTTCTTTTTCTAAGGCGATAAAACTATAATTTTCCCATATATGGCGACGGTCTGTATCCCGGTAGGTATCTTCATCAACCACCATACTCACCAGTGAATTTGTCAATTGGCAACGCCTTAACCAACCACCGTCACCACCACGGCGGCTATTTTTTCCTGCGACAAAAATGGGGGGATTAGTAAACCCTTCAAGCGCAGTCGTAAAGCCGCATTGGTAACTTAGGTCTTGAACACTACCTGCGGTAAAAGTCTGCGCTTGTCCGAAATGATAATTGAGGTTTTCACTGTTTAATACAATTGAGCCACTGCCTGATTGCAAGCTCAAATAAGCAACCGTTTCCGCCTGAATCTGATTATTATTTAAATTATCTGGCTGGCACCGACTGTTATTACTCCTGACTTCAGAAGTATCCATCGCTAAACGGATCCCTGTATTGTTAAATTGCGACAAGCTCGTCAACCAACAGTTATTTACCTGAGTTTGCAATTGATTCAGCACAACATTCTGTGTGCTTGGTAACGCCACATTAACGTATTGACTATTGGAGCCAATCAGAGCGGTATCAAGCTCTACTGTTCCTGCGATAAGCTGAGTACCATTGGATAAATCATGGGTTCCCGCATTCACCGCAACCCAGTGAATTTCTGTCATATCTTCAGATTCAACATAACGACTTGCGGGTGACGGAGACTCCTGTTGAGACCAACTAAAACCGGTTGTCGTCGGTGTGCCATCTAAAAATACAGAAGCTGGGCCATCACTATTAGTATTCGATTGCTCGATAGTCGGCATTAAAAAAACAAGAGGCGTAACACCATCAGGAAAAGCCGTATCAAAAGTCACGCTACCAGAGGTAGATTTACCATATTGAATATGGAAAGGAGTAGGTTCAGGAAATCCGTCGTTAATGGTTGTATCATCATTAATCACTAATTTTCTTGAGGTGATACGGCCATTAAAGGTGTTGGTGCGGTTAATGGTAATATTACCGTCACTATATATGTAACCGTTAATCTCAGAATCAGAACTGTTAAAATTAATATTGTTATAGGCAATCAGTGTAAATGTAGAATCAGTACCTTGATTAACGGTCAACGCACCATTAATTGAAGTACTGTTATTAACAAATAATCTGACATTGCCCGTTGTATTTATTACTGGAGTGCCACCATTAATAGTAAATGACTCAACCCAATAGTCACCTTCTGGAAGGTTAATGGTGGTCTTCTTATCCAAGATTAAGCTCTTGATTCGATAGGGTTCACTTGGCGCAGCACCGAATGTTAATTCGCAATTATTTTTATCAATAATCACATTCCCAAATTCGGTTATTCCAGGTCCCAGTAGATCATTGTTAGAACACTGCCCCCATGAGATCCCAGTATTACCTGAGCTAAACAAAAACTCATTTCCAGCAGCATTCAAATCAAGACCATCAATATCAGTACCTGATATTTCGCACTTTTTATACCCCGATGCACCATCATCACAGGTTTGATTTCCAATCTCATTACTTGAATTACTTGTGCAATAATCGAGTGCGACGCCATTTGTTCCATTAATTTGAGCATCGTAAATAACTAACTGCTGATTGATATTTTCACAACTCGCCGCAGTACCATGATGTCCTTGAACGACATTTGGGAAGTAGCGGGCATAATCTATGCTCTCAAAAGCACTTACTTGAAAAGACAGCACTGCAAGCATTACAAATGAATACAACTTCAATCGATTAATTACCACGAGCTTCTACCTCGACCTGTCTATTGACTCTTAAACAATTTGTCGTTGCTGCATTACCAGCGCAATCGCCAGTCTCACATACTGCATTACTGATAATTTGATATTGCGTTACTCCATCAACACTAATAGGTGTGCAAGTTACCGTGACACTGCAACCATGAAATCCCACAGAGTTAGGCGGTGTCCAAGTTGAATTAGCGCTACATACACCAACAGCGCCAGAGAGCGGAAATAACTTTGCTAGCTCTGCATCTGCTGCACTATTGGCACTAAACAAAGCCCTTGCCCCCCAGACTTCAACGTTCACTGATGCGTCTCCATCCTCAAGCATCCGAATCAAGGTACCTGCTAATAAAAACATCACAATAATGACAAAAACAGCAATAACTAATGCACTGCCTTTTTGCTTGCTCGCACCAAGGTTTACATATTGCTGTGGTTTTCGATTAAGTCGATAGTTATGGGACATTGGTCACCTGCACTTGATGCTGATATTTAAATGTTTCCCCATTCACACTAAAGCGTGGTTCAAGGTGGACTATCGCATTCGTCATTAAATTCTGCTCAGTGACTTTAATCGCCGGTTCAACTAACAAATTATTGGTAATATTTTCAGCCATTAATACCCCAGTTCCCATACTTGATGGCACTGGTTGGCTAATGAAATAACCATAGTTGGCATAACGATATAGATTGACAATCGAAGAATTAATTGCGCTTTCAAAACAATAGCTCACAGGCTCATTAGCAAAATAGATTCGTTTAATAGGCGACTCTTCAGCAAATTGAACCGAACTTGCAAACGTTAGTGTGATTTTGTCTGCTGCAGAACTACTCGATTGCACTTCAAAACGTTTATTTCGGCTCGCTTGATAGATATCGTTAACGCCGCCAATACTTTCATTCGCTAGAGGGTAAACAATCGCAAACACGCCTGACGCGACATTAATATTATTATCAACAATGGTGCCTGTCGTTGATGATGTATCTGGATAAATAGGCAAATCTAAATAGCTACTGCTTGCCTCAATCGGAAGCAATTCAATACACTGAAAAATACCTAAATTGGCCGTCCTAATTCTGACACTGTTGGGGACTGAATTGCGTATATCCCTCGTCATTCTTTCCATAGCAAATCGGCTTTGCCCCAAGACTTGGTCAATTGAGCTCGACTCAACAAAAATACGTGTTCCGAATATGACGAAACTGCTGACCCCAACAACTAAAATCCCCAAAATGATAATAACGGTCACCATTTCAACTAGGGTAAAACCCGCTTGCTTCATCTTCGAATAACGCTTGCCATTTTGCTTCATTAATAATTACTCCTTACCGCTTGGTAAGTAATAACTTCGCTTGAAGGCGTAGTGACATCAATGGTAATCAGCTTTTGGGCTTGACCATTTATGTATTCCACATTGACAGACATCTGATAACCAATATAAACATCTGCATAGGTCTGGCTAGAATCAAGCATGGTGCTGTTAATGTTGAGTCCGTGATAATCGTCGACATCATTAAAGTCATTGCGATTTTCGCCATTAGGTCCAAGTGTAGAAGAGCAACTGGCACCTAAAGGGGAATTACACGCTGGAATACCGCCATTAGAGTTCGTGTTTTCATCAAAACGTTTACCCCAGATTTCATTCATCACTGAATGAGCAAGTTCAGCAGAGCGAACCCGTGATAATGTATCAACAGCCCGATCAGCTTGTGGCAATAACATCGACGTCAACATCACGATGGCAATACTAAGCACCAACATGCCAATAACAAGCTCAATTAACGTAAACCCTCCGCCTCGACATTTATAAACCATGAATATATCCCTCGGATTCCATGGCTATAGTGAGGCTTTCATCAGCAACAACGACAAAGCAACTGCCAGTACAAGCCAATGTAGAGCGGCCTAAATTATCGAAATCCATGCTAAAGCTGGTACTGGAATTACTCGCAAGCTCAATATACGCACCACCATTAAAGGTTTGCTTTAGATCGGTTCGTATCAGCTGGGCTGGAACACACCCCGCAAACGGTGCATTAATGTTATGACTATAGGTTGTTAATTGATAACCGTCTGAATCGACAGTGATGCGATAACAACGATCACTGTTATTAAGCGCTTTAATTTGAACCTGCCTCAGTTCACTTATAAATTCATTTCTCAAAGTGTAGGCACTATAACTCGATTCAGGTATCAGTTTGGGTATGACGAACACAGCAAGAATCCCTACAATTAAAATCGTAGTGACTAGCTCAATAAGTGAAAAGCCTGAAGCGTATCGTTTACTCTGGTTGTGCTGCATCCGAACGGTTAACGCCTTTTATTACATTTTCCTATACACAGTATGGCAAAATATAACATAAACGTCTTGATATCCTTTATTAAAAATACTTTTTAGCAATGATGTTTCAAAGGTAACAACACGACATAGAGGAGAATATTTCAGACAATAAAAAAGGCCTGCATGCAGACCTTTTATTTACAAACGAATGTTAGCAGTCAGACGCTGTAGGCATAGGTAAAAAACCACCATTACCGTCAGAAATACCACTTGAGAAAGTTGGAGTACTTCCTGATGTTTGCGCTTCGGTATATTCAATATAACAATTAGTTGGTGCATCTTTTTGCTGAATTTTCACCGTACCGCCTGTTCCTGTAATATCCCAGTCGTCAGTAGACATATCAACCGCTTTAATAAGTTCATCGGCATCACCTTCAGCATAGCCAAAAACTGTCACCAAATTACTGCTTGCGCCAATATCAACAGAGCCAGGATCTTTCTTTTCTTCACCAGCTAAAGCCGCTTTTGAATAAACTAAACTATTAGCACTTTGAATAGCAGCTTTCGCACCTTGCAATGTGGAAACTCGAGCATCACCTTGTAAATTGATAAATTTAGGTGCCGCGGTCACAGCCAAGATCCCTAAAATAATGATCACCACGACTAACTCAATAAGTGTAAAACCTTGTTGCTTTTGCATTTGAAAACCTTCACTAAAAAGTAGAACAACGACAGCTCTTGTTGACACTATAATTAATGTTCATGAGCATATTCTTTTATCAAGGTAATGTTATCATTCCGTTGATTTATAGTGTGTTACCGACAGCACAAAAGTGTTTTAAAACCTGATATTTAGACACAAAAAAGCCCGCAATAATGCGGGCTTAAATTTCTGACAGCGATTAACAGTTATCAGGATCTGTAACTGCTACAAATGAAGGTAAAACTGTAGTGCTTGTTGCTTGTGTGTACGTTAAAGTACACGTTGCTGGAGCACCAACTTGCCAAATAGTAACTGTCGCAGCAGCAGTACCTGGGAAAATAGTCCAATCTCCACCATTATCAGTCACTACAGTAGGATCTGTTGCACTAGTACCAATATTGAATGTCACATCAGTTGCATTTTCAATTTCATCTAAAAAGCTTTGTAGGTAACCATACTGAGTCACTGCATCAGTACCAGTTCCAATATCAACAGCTGGCGGAGTAGTATCATTGTATGCTTTTTTCTCTTCACCAGCTAAAGCTGCTTTTGAGTAAACTAAAGTGTTGGCACCTTGAATAGCAGCTTTCATACCCGCTAACGCAGATACACGAGCATCACCTTGAAGGTTAATAAATTTAGGTGCTGCAGTTACCGCTAAAATACCCAAGATGATGATAACGACAACTAACTCAATTAATGTAAAACCTTGTTGCTTTTGCATAATGTAGACCCTTTATTTAAATCTAATATGTGAATTTTGTACATCTGTTCATTTGTAAAATGCCCACTCAACATTCCATATTTTGTGGTTGTTTTTCGAGCCGCTATATTGCGACTTTAATTGTTACTCTTAGTTTGGCAATGTTGAAAACCTTCATTGACAAACAATTAATAAAATCTAGTCATTGCTGAAACTAAGCACTTGCCCAGTACCAGGGTTATATGTCACCCCCTTCGCACCTGCAGTAGACAAGTCAGGAGCGGGTGAAGGAACACCGGAATTTTGATTTAGTGTTAAAGACGCTACTTGGTGGTAAACACATAGGTCAATTCCAGTGACGGTTGTGCCATCAATAGACGTGGCTGAACCGCCCACCCCATTTTGCACTCTGACCGTGTAGCGTTGCTCACGAGCATCTTCATTGTAAATCACGTTACGAGGCGCACTTTGTAAAACGTTATTAAACACTTCTTGGCACGTAGCATCTGTCATAGCGGTGACATCAGTATTACTTGTTCCTGTAGGGAAACCAAATCGCGTATCTAATGACACCACTGTGCCGTCTAAAATAACGGACGTATTGCGGCGGCCATCAACTTCCCACTGAGCACGTACAAAACCAACTGCAGTTGCGAGTCCACCAGCAACTCCATCAATACTGGCATTTTGCGCATCTTCAGTAACATTTAAAAAACGTGGTATTGCTGTTGCGGCTAATAAACCGAGAATAACAATAACAATAACCAGCTCGATTAATGAAAAGCCTTGCTGTCTTAATTTCATATCTAAAATACCTATTTTACGCCTTACAAATATTGAATAAACATCTCAGCAGTAAGACTATTGTTACCTAGCTAAAGCTTATGTGTAAACAAATTTTAGCATCATTTCTACATTTAAACAGTTGTAATAGTTAAATTTTAATCACTGCCTTCTAAAAAAATCACTCGCCCAGAGCTTGCTTGATAGCTGATGCTGCCACTTTGATCTGTGGTAAAGCGACAAATTTCTGGCTCTTTTTGATAAAAAACATCAGCTTTAATGTCATGCAAATCACTTGCCATTAGCTGTTGCCATAATGCCCTACAACCTGCTTCATCACTCGAGTTTAATAGCGGCCAGCCCTGAGGCGACATCTGAATAATGTTATTTTGAGGCTGAACCTTAACCTCATCAAGCTGTCGATTTGCTGAACCAACACCTGTCTCTTCCCAACTGAGTTTAAGTGCGCTGGGCCTGCCCTGGCTTAGCCATTGGCTTTTCACCATAGCCAACACATATAACAGGCGGCTATGCTCAAGCTGCAGCCCCTTTGTTCCAATACTTTCAACACTCGAAAAGTGCTTACTGGCGATAACGGCCATAATAACCAAGACTAAGGTTAACGTAATAATACGCCCGTAGGTCCTTAGGAGATCGCTTTCTGACTTCTGTTGTTTTTGCATTTTGCAATCAACCCTTAACAACGTTCAGCATATCCCACATAGGTAAGTAAATACCTAGTGCTAGGATCAATACGATACATGCTACAAATCCGATTAAAATCGGTTCTAACTTTGCTGTTAAGTTTTTTAAGTCGTAATCAACTTCCCCTTCGTAAAAATCTGCGGCGTCATTCAACAGCTGATCGATTTGCCCAGTTTCCTCACCTACAGCCACCATTTGCAATACTAACGGAGTAAACAGTCCACTTTGGTTAGATACCCGCAGCATTGATTCACCTGATTCAATACCTCGACGCATTGCCACAATTCGGTCGTGCATATAGCTATTATCAACAGCATCAGCGACCAAGCTTAACGCTTGGGTCATAGGCACACCTGCTCCCAACATCATCGAAAAACTTCGGCAATACCGAGAAAGCGTTGAACGTTCAATAATTGAGCCTACAGCAGGGATATGCAGTTTCCAACGGTCCCATTGTCGCTCCCCTTTTTCTGTATGATGCCAATATCTAATCCCAATAATTGCACCAACCACAGCAACTAACATGACATGCCAATAATTTACGAATACATTTGAAGTGGTGATTAAAATTTTTGTTGCCCAAGGTAAGTCAGCGCCAAACCGTGAAAACATATCAGCAAACTTGGGGATGACCATGATATTGAGGATCACCATGGCGATGGTAATCGCAATTAATACAAAAATAGGATAACGCATTGCCGATTTTATTCGACGTCGAGTCTCTTGTTCACGTTCTATATAGCTAGATAATTGAATAAATGCATCTTCCAGCTTACCGGTATTTTCACCCACATGAACCATCGAGATAAACAATGAATCGAACACATCTTGGTGTTGGTTCATTGCCGCAGAAAGTGGCCTACCAGACGTTAATTGCTCTGAGATATCATTTAAAGCATCTTTCATTCGCTGAGAATGCGTGGTTTCAGCTAACCCCGCTATCGCCCGCAGAATTGGAATGCCAGATCGAGTCAATGAATACATCTGTCTGGTAAAAATTTGCAACTCTTCAAGCGAGACTTTGCTTGCAAAAAGGCTACCCAATTTAAATGGCTGAGATTGTTTAACTTCACGCAGCTCAAGGGGAATGATGCCTCGAGACATCAAAGCATCAGCAGCACTACTTTCATTTGCTGATTCAATAAAGGCTTCTACGGCTGCGCCTTGATTGTTCCGACCTCGATACCGGTAAGTTGGCATACTTAGCTCCCCATACCCATATCTGCAGGCATGGTTTCTGCGCCTGGTATTTCACTGACATCTTCTACCAATTTGGCAACTTCCTCGATGGTTGTCATGCCGTTATAAAGGTACTCAAAGGCCGAGTCAGCTAATGGCACAAAGGTCGGACTTTTTTGCGCAGCACGAGCAAAGTCTTGCGGGTTTCCTGTACGCATGGCATCGACCATATCGTCATCAAGTTCAAGAATTTCAAAAATACCAATACGACCACGATAACCCGAACCGTTACAGCTTTGACAACCTGTCCCTATTTTATAACTCGCAGCACTAAAATCTTTTTTAGCAATCGTGTTTATCCAGGCTAATTCTGAGCTTGTAGGTTGATGATCCGTCATACAATTTGAACATACACGCCTAACGAGTCGCTGGGCAATAATCACTCTTAATGCACTCGCAACCAAATAGCTTGCCGCCCCCATATCCAGTAAACGTAATGCACTGGTAATCGCATCATTGGTATGCAAGGTTGATAATACAAAGTGACCGGTTAGTGCTCCCCTTAACCCAATTTCTACCGTTTCTTGGTCACGCATCTCACCGACCATGATGATATCGGGATCTTGACGCAGCGTTGTTCTTAATACGTTAGAGAAGTTCAAACCAATTTTATGATTAACTTGTACTTGGTTAATGCGAGGTAACTGATACTCGACCGGATCTTCAACAGTAATAATTTTAGTATCAGGCGTATTTAGCTCACTTAAAATGCCATATAAGGTTGTGGTTTTACCGCTACCTGTTGGCCCTGTTACCAAGAGCATGCCGTGAGGACGTCTAATCTGTTTTCTGATCCGTTGCAAAATATGATCAGGCATACCCGTTTCATTTAACGTCAGTAAGCCGGCTGATTGATCTAGCAAACGCATCACCACAGATTCACCATGATAAATTGGCATGGTAGACATACGGATATCAATCTTATGGCCTTTGATTTCAATATGAAAACGGCCATCTTGTGGCATTCTTTTTTCTGAAATATCCAAACCAGCCATTAACTTCAAACGCAGCACCAGTGCGGAAGCGATATTAACTTCATCTAAGGTATTTTCATGCAGCTGGCCATCAATACGTTGGCGTATCCGTAATACTTTTTCACCTGGCTCAATATGAATATCCGAAGCACGCATTTGTACTGCATCTTCAAAAATTGACTGCAATAACTTAACCACGGTGGTTTCGTTATCGCTATCGCTGTCAGTGATGCTCGCCAAATCAAACATGTCATCAGCGGCATATTCTTCTTCAAGCTCACCTGCAATTTTGGCAATTTCACCTGTACGACGATATAAGTTATCGAAAGCATCCAGTAATTGTTGCTCAGGCGTCACCGCAATAGTAATTTTCTTTGGTGCTACGAACACTTCTAAATTATCGATGGCCTGTAAGTCTGCAGGATCACTCATGGCCAATGTGACCGTATCTTCAGTGGCCTTAACCACAAGCGCACGATAACGTCTAGCCTGCACTTCAGGAATAAGATTGACGACTTCAGAAGGAATCGATAAACGACTTATGTCTAAATACGGCAGGTTTAATTGCTGAGATAAAAACTTGAGCAATTGATCTTCTGTAATACAGTGCAAATCAATTAATGTGCGTCCCAACTTCTTACCTGAGTTTCGTTGCTCAGATAAAGCCTGGGTTAATTGGTCATCAGTAATAATGTGTTCTTGAACGAGAAGATCGCCTAAACGCATTTTTAATTTTGGTTTCATTGGCTACCTTCAAGTTGAATTAATCGTTGTTCTATATACGTCATAGCACCAGTTGATAAGCCTCGATAAGATAACGCTTTACGGTAAGTCTCTGCCGCCTCTTTATATGCTTGTTGTGAATCGAGTGCATATGCTAATCCCATCCACCAACGCGCTTGTGAAGGCTCAAGTCCGACTAATGAGCGATATGCCGACTCTGCCAATTCAAATTGGCCATTTTTCTGGGCAATATCACTTTGTAAAATCCACTTATCCCTTGCCCAGTCGCTGTTATCACTCACTCCTGATAAGGTGATTAATGCCTTATCAGGACTAAATGACGCATTCTCAACTTTGGCTTTTAAAATAGCGAGTTCCACTTCCTCAGGAAATTGAACCACGCCTTGTGCCAAAATCTGCTCAGCTCGCCCCAAATTATTAAGCGCGTAATACAAAGATGCTAACTGCTTTCTTGCTTGATGCATTGATGGCTCTAACATCAATGCTTCGTAATAGTATTTAATGGCTCTATCTACTTTTTGCTGCTGCTCTGCAACCTCTGCAATATCAAATTTCTTTTGTGCAAGCTCTGCATTTGATAACACAACCTCAGTGACAGCCATGCTGCCCTTATTCGCTGTCGCACTAACGCTATTTCTTGCCGTTGTACTCGTTGGCTTTGATTCATTGATTGTAACGACATTATTTGCCGTTTCTTTTTGGTTATCAGCGACAATGGCCGAACTGCGAGTGTTTTGACTAAACCTGACTTGTACTGAACCTGAATCATTGGTTTGAGTTTGCTCAACCTTATTTACTTTTACAGCCCTATCAATATCTTGTTTGCTTTCATTTCTCGCAATTTCCACCGTCGCGATGTCAGTATTTTTTGGTTTTACATCCCTATCGACGACACTTTCCTCTTCGGCAATCTTGTCGTCATCTTGTTTCATGTCATCAGTAGGTTCATTAGATGAAAATGACGCATCCGCTATCGTTGACTGACTCAGCGAGATAGATTCATCACTGCTTTTAACTGCCGTAACCATAGGCTGATCATCACCTAAATTCTCATTAGGGTTTACCACTACTGAAGCATTGTTGTTAGCCCGTTCAGGTGTCAATGGCTGTAATTTTTGCAGCTGCATTCCCTGTCGATACAGCATTATGCCTAACAAAGCTACCGCGACTAACATCAGTACAGACATCAGCAAGCTTTTGTTAGAAGAGCTTGCACTATCAGTAGTCGTCCCTTTTGCCATATTAACTTGACTAGTAAACTGTACTTCAGGTCGCTGAAATCCGTTGGCCTCAGCGCCTTGTGGACTCTCATCAGAATGTTGTTGCTGACGCTTATCCAAATCTTTTAATACTTTATTAATGACGCTCATATTGACTCTCTTAACATCGATACCCAATCAACATCAGCGACATATAGCATCGCCAGTGAAGCGCATAAAAGTAGTAATAAAAAAATCCATCGTTCTTGTTGCTGAGCTGGCGGCAAGGGTTCAGCATCTTCTGTATCCACAATGGCCGCTTTACAATGCTTTGTATGAACTCGAGTTTCACCCTCTGCGAAACAAAGTAACAGCGCTTTATTAGTAATCACATTCACCAAACGAGGAACCCCTCGCGCTGCAGCGGCAATAAGTTTCACATCTTTGTCATTAAACAATGAATGACCTTGATAACCAGCAACGGACAACCTGTAGTCGATATAGGCTTGGATTTCATCCCACGCTAGTGGTCTTAATTTATAACTAAAGGTTATTCTTTGTTTTAGTTGCCTTAGCTTGTTATCTTCAAGTCGTTCATCTAATTCAGGTTGGCCAAACAACACCACTTGAATTAACTTGGTGCTTTCTGTTTCTAGGTTGGTAAATAGCCTTAAAGTTTCCAAACTTTCATTCGGCAAAGCTTGGGCTTCATCCAATACTAAAACGACCTGTAAACCTTGTTGATTAAGCTCAAGTAACCTGCTTTGAATTAAACTCGTTAGCTGTTGCTGGTTTAAGTTCTCATCTAATGAAAGCCCCAACTCTGTCGCTAATGCCCAACGAAGCTCTTCTGGGCTTAAATAAGGGTTTGGCACATATGCGCAATGGTATTGTTCCGGTAAATCATT
Source organism: Shewanella sp. P1-14-1 (assembly GCF_001401775.1). Lineage (NCBI taxonomy): Bacteria > Pseudomonadati > Pseudomonadota > Gammaproteobacteria > Alteromonadales > Shewanellaceae > Shewanella > Shewanella sp. P1-14-1. Next base: position 229,259 of record NZ_LKTL01000002.1, read on the forward strand.
GAGCAGCTTTCTGCAAATCAATGTTTTACCCGTGCCAACTTCCCCTGTGACTTTAATAAAGCCTTCACCATTCTCAATCGCAGTTTGCAGCACTTGTAATGCTTCAACATGCGGCGTTAACCCAAAAAAGAATTGCGTATTAGGTGTTAACGTAAAAGGTAACTGAGTTAAGCCAAAGTGTTGTTGATACATAGCATTTTCAACGGCATTTAGCCGTTACTCCTGCTCTGGATACCAACGATCAAGTAAATCTTTAGAGCGTTGTAATTCATTACTCCAAGTATCAGCTCCTACTACGGTAGGTTTTAGCATGATAATAAGTTCTGTTTTCTTTGTGGATTTACTGCGATTAGTAAAGGCTTCTCCAATAAATGGAATATCACCTAATAAAGGCACTTTAGACAACGCTTCGATATTCTCACTTTTCATTAAACCACCAATCACAACGACATCCCCTGAAGAGGCTTTAATCACAGTGTCTGACTCACGAATTTCACTTTGAGCCAGTGGCAACTCTAAACTTGAACCGCTAACTTTAATTTCTTTAACTTGCTCTGAAACATCAATAACGGATGGATGAACATGTAATAACACATTACCGTCTGCATCGATTTGTGGTGTCACATCTAACGCGATACCTGAAAAGAAAGGAGTGAGTTCAACTTGAGGAGTCGTTACAGGTGTTGTACCTGCCACTGTCGTTGACGAGACATCAGTAACGAAGTATTCATCATTACCAACCTTAATTACGGCTTTTTGGTTGTTTGATGCGGTGACTCTAGGACTTGACAGCACATCTACATCGCCTTGGGTATCAAGTAAGCTGATCATGGTGCTAAAATCTGTTCCTGTAAGGCTAATTGACGTAACACCACCAATGACATTAGTGATTTGGTCGCTTAAGCCACTACCTGGTGAAGTCCCAAAGTTAATATCAGTACTACCTGCGTGTCCTAATACGTTATCCCACTGAATACCCTGTTGGTAGCCATCCGATAATGTTACTTCTAATATCTTAGCTTCTAGGATCACTTGGCGTTGTAAGTGCGTTTCCGCTTTTTTCAGGAATGTACTGACTTGACGTAATTCATCAGGATACGCTCTTACAGTCACTAAGCCTGCTTGTGGCGTTATCACAACTTGGCGCCCGCCACCTGTATTACCGATAATTGATACTAAGGTTTTCTCTAATTCACCCCAGAAATTAGATTTCGTTTTCGAGCGAATAAAGGTGCCGTTAGTGTTGTCGTTACTATCGTTATTATTGTTGGAGTTGTTATTATTACTCGAGTTGCTACTTGATGAGCTACTGTTGGAGTTCGAATTCGAGTTGGAGTTTGAATTGTCATTATTATCTGAAATACGGCCAGAACTCACCGAGGTTAAGGATAGCCCTTCTCGTTCCATATAAAGATAATTTAGCGGATAAGTTTCTGTGCGCATTCCAGCAGGGAAAATACGCAAAATACGACCTTCACGGCTCACTTCGTATCCGTAAATATCTTCAACAACTTTAATCACTTCCGACAAGGTTACGCCGTTTAATGAAATGGATATAGTCCCGCTAACTTCAGGGTGAACAGCAACACTTAGTGGCGTTCCTTGAACAAGGCTTGGGAAAAATACTTTTGCATCAACATCATTAGCAGACACATCAAATCGACGCTCTTTAGGTAAAGATGTCGCCCCACCAAGTAAACTGGAACCATTGAGTTCACGTTGAATTTCCTCAGGCATTTGCGCAGGAGGCGGTACAATATTTTGCGCCGTTTGCGCTTCGGCGAGTGACTGACTCAACTCCGTTTTAGACGTCGTTGGATCAGGTCTGTCTGTTGTTTGACAACCTAGCAAACAAAGAGATAGCAGAGGGGTTGCGTATTTAATAAATTTCATTGTTATTCTTGTCCTATCGCTCTGTTATCGACTGAAATAGCTTAAGTTTTCGTCCGTCAGACAAATTAACGTAACTCTTGCCGATATATTCAATTCTGGCGCCATCAACACGCTCACCAACAGAAAAAATTTGATTATTGATTACAGCGTGAGGGCTAGCACTTTTTACAATGCTATTGAGTACCAATGATTCAACTCGCTCCCCACCACTTGAGGCCGTCACATAACCTTGTCCTGGTAATGTCGGATCTCTTAATGACTTGGCTGAAGCTAACCCGCTAAAAACACACAAGCTCAGCACTAATAAAATTAATTTATTCTGCGACACTGATAAACTCCTTATTAATACTCAAGGTATATAGCTCGAGTTCGACAGTGGCATTGGGGTGTGTATCAACATGGTAATTGAGACGCTTCCAATACAATTTATCTGGCATGGATTCTATTGACTCAATAAATGCCAAAATGGAAAAGAAGCTCCCTTCCAACGTCAAATGAATGCCATGACTGTATAAGTTCATTTTGTCTTCTTCGCCCACTTGCAATAACGGTGTTGGCGCTATCGATCCAAAAGATAACAACTTCACCCCTTGAACATTGGCAAGCAGGTTAGTGAGCACGGTTGGCATATAGCTAGCAGGCACCATAGATACCATTTGTTTATCAAGCTCTGCATCAGCAACGGCCGTTTGCTCTTCAATCAAGGTTAATCGGTTGCGATAATCTGTGTTGGGATCCATTGCTAATCGTTGCTGATACAAAGCGATTTGCTGCTCAGTAACGGATATATCGGTATTTAATTGGCTTAACTGTCGATTAAGCTTTTGTCTTTCTTTAAAGATACTTTCAACAGGAAGGTAAACGACCATCGCGATAACAACTAAAGTTGCAATGCAAATTAAGACCCGCTCACGCTGACTAAGCTCATTAAATTTAGTGTCTAATTGCTGCCATAATTGCTTCATTTTTTTACCTCCACGTCTGGCGTGCTAGATAACTTGAAAGCAATAGGTTTTGACTCGCCTCTATCCATCGTCATGGTTGAAAATGCATACCCTTTCAATGTTTCGGTGTGCTTTAACTTCTCGACCCATAACGGAATGCTTTGTGGCTGTGCCCCATATCCTTCGAACTCAAAGTGTTGTTGGTTAATGTTAATTTGGCTGAGCCACACCGAACCATCTGATACGCTAGCAAGCTCGGTCAGTAAATTTGAATAGCCTTGACTGATTAAATTCTCACGTTGCTTGAGCTCACCCGATAATAAACGTTTTAAATCTAAACGCTGTTGAGCCAATTCAACACTCGCAACAAGTTCAGGATCTGGTGCACGAGTTGATATCTCAAGTTCAAGTGCATTTTTTTGAGTATCAAGTGAAGATTTAGCAGCAGAAACGCTCGACACTTCTGCATTCAGACCTGTAACAGACCAATAGCCAATTGCCCAAATCAACATACTAAATACGATAAGCCCGCCAACTGCCATCATCATGCGCTGGAAAGACAATCTTAATTTAGCAGGCAATAAATCCGCACTGTAAAGATTAACCGTGGTTTTTATCATGCATCACCTCCGGTTAATTCCACCGCGGCCAAATAAGCCATTTGACTTGCCACAGAGGTATGTTCAATCGCGCTGACTGGTTGATTAAAGTTCTGCGATACCAATGGCACTAACGCTTGGCATTCGCCATCAATCAATAAATCAATTGAAGCAACCGGTGCTTGACGCAGCTGACTTTCAAAATAATCCATTGAACGCTGAATTTCTAAGCTCAGATTATCAGCGAGTCCATACTGCAAATCGGCGGCACTGGCTTTATCTATTTGGGTAAATCCACGCACTCGACGCTGCATCAACAGCTCACCTTGTTTGACGACCGTTAATAACAGTTCTTGCTCTGGTACATGACTCACCACCATGTGCGGCGCTTGATCGTCAAATAAACGCGGCATAACTAATTCTTCAATGGTGATATCCTCAATTACAAAGCCATGCTGCTCACAGGATTGTGCCAAGGTAGAAAGTTGCACTTTATTGGCGACCACAACGTTTATTTTTCCTGTTGTCGTGAGCGATGATTCAAAATAATCTAATTGAATGTTCGTCACCTGTTCGGTCACTAAATCTTTTACCGCCCATAATAATGCTTGGTTTAATTCATTCGCCTCTACATTGGGTTTATCAGCCACAATCAATTGATAAAATGATTCAGCCAATACAATGTGTAATTTCGCAGCACCAAAGCTCGCTTTAATCTCAGCCAGCACCTCTGCCCAATTCTCACCACTAAAGGCAAATTGCTGTATGTTGTCAGATAAACTGAAGTTAGCGTTTTTTTGATTTGTAGAATCAAGTTCTTGCTGTTGAGTACCTGATAAATCGGCCTGGAAAACACTAATGTGAGTTGCACTGATATACACCCCAAGTTTTGCAGAAACTTGAGTTTGGCGCCAAAAGGTCAATTTACTTAAAAAACCATTATTCATTCAAAACCCTGTGCCCAGATAATCAGGAAAATAACACATAGCGGCAAACACCATGCAACTTCACAGCAACGATTCACTTCACTCAAAAATACCAGCTCAAAACCAACAACTATGTAACATAAAGAACGTTCTGAGCAGGAAAATAAGTCAAAAAAATACCGTACGACATTTTAACTGCTAATCACTTAATTTTATAGAAAAATAATCTTAAAAATATTGTATATATTTAAGATAGATTGTTATGCCTTGATACTCAAGTTTCACAATCTCATCACGCTCAAGATGTAACGCAATTGTTAATGACGAATGAGATATTAAGTTGGCGAAATATAAAGCAATACAAGTTACATACCACTTTGGATTGGAAGGTATCAATGTGCGACACAGGGTTGTGGTCGCTGTTAATTAAAAAAATCCCCTTGAGCGGCACTCACACCTAAAATTTTCAATGTTTGCCATTCTTCAAATTGAGTCACACCTTCAGCAAATACCTGCACTTCAGCACGATATAAGCCGCCAATTAGGCTACGAATAAATAACTGGTTTTCGGGTTTTAGGTGGATTTGGTGAATAATCGAACGGTGCAGTTTTACTAAGTCAAAGTGACACTCTTGAATATAGTGAGTACCCACAACTTGCAATCCGACATGGTCAACACACAGCTTAGCTCCTATTTTGCGAAGCATATTCAAATTCTCGACCAATTTATGCTGATGTTTCACCACAATATCTTCTGACACCTCAAAAGTAAGACGGGAGGCTAAATGACGATGTTCCATCAAGGTGATTTTTAACCAACGGCTAAATGCACGACTCGTTAACGAGTCGAGGCTTAAGTTAATACTATAGTGATCTTGATTATTCACCATCAAATCAAACATGACTGTTTCTATTAATTGCCTTTCAACTTGAGGCATCAAGCCACACTTGTTCGCCATTGGAATAAATAAGGTCGCCCTAACTTCATTACCCTGATTATCAATTGCACGGCTAAAGGCCTCTTGATGACAAGTATGCCCATCACTATCAATGACCTTTTCCGTAATCGCAACAAAGCGCTTATTCACTAATGTGTTTTCTAAAAAGCTTCTCCATCGCACAGAGCCTTTTGCTATTTCCTTATCTACAGCGCCTTTGTCATACATAAACCAGTTATTACTACGTTGAAGCTGCGCGGCTTTAAGTGCCATTTCAACTTCTTCTAGTACTTGTTCTTGCATGTCTCCTGCACTATAAAAAGCAGCGCCTAAATGCACATAGTTATCTTGAGTGTCTGACTGATTTTGAAGTTGCCTAACAGCCAGTTTTAGCAGTTTGTTTGCCAAACTATCTGCTTCATCTAAAGAAAGCTGAGGGGCGACAATCACAAACTGATTAAAATCATACCGTGCAAAAGTGACATCTTCATAGGGGTGTAAAACTTGTGTAATCGCTTGTACAAAGTCGTTAAGTTGCTCATTAACAATGTCATCGCCTTCTTGTTGAAGCAGTAAATCCAAATCGTCAAAGTTAATGAGCAAGATCACACCGTGGGCAATCATACTGCTTTGATGCGTCAGTGCTTCGAGTCTATTTTCAAAGAAAATTCGGTTACCAATACGAGTAGCAGGATCGAGGAAGGTTTTAGAGCGAATAAATTGGTCAAAGCGGCCACGCTCTTTTTGCGCATCTTGCAGTTGTTCAAGCAACTTAGTCATTGCCCTATTGACTAAGCGAGGGCGGCCTTTGCCTGAAAATTGCAGTGCTTTTTCATGCTCCCCCTCAATTACAAGCATACTGCGCTCGGCAATTTGCTCAATACCATCAAGCTCATGGTTAAACCAGCGAAGACCATAACGGACAAATAAAGCAATCGCGATAAATGAAATCAATAAGCTTAAATACTCGTACCAGCCTAATTGATGTAATAAAAACGGCTGAGGCAGCTTAAGCTCCATCGATAACGACTTATCTGCGTCAATAACGTGTTTATATAAGGTTGGATTAGGCTCAGGTGTGGGCGAGTAATACTCAAATAAAATGGTATCGCCCTGAGTTAATTTAAATGAAGTGGTATTGTAGGCGATTAAAATCGGCGGTAGCCAAGCATGTAGCTCCCAATGACTGTCAGCCTGATAATGCTCCACGAGCATTGATTCTAATTGAGTGACTTTTTGTTGCTGAAATTTGTAGGTGAGCTGGATAAAGCTGATTAATGCACCAATAAAAAAAATCGCTCCGACAGCAGTTAATGACAATAGCCAAAAACTGGTCAATTTTTTCGTTAAAATTTTGGTTAATTTCATTTATCAGCGTCCTGCTAAAGCGCAATACTGTGAGATTTTATTATTATCAGCATTTGGCCTAATCATGCCAAATACTCACCACTCAACTGTAGATGATTATTCAGTAGCTTATAGTAAAAGGCAAACCTAATCTTTATCGAGTTCTGTAGACACAAAAAAGGGGCTTTCGCCCCTTTTGTATTTCACCTATCCAATCACTTACAGTGAGTAATCAGTAGGTACTTTATCTAATACTGCCACACCTGAATCAATAGCCGCTTGTGACACCGCACTCGCAATATTTCTTAGTAAGCGTGGATCCATTGGTTTAGGCAACACGTACTCTGGACCGAAGGTCATTGAATCAACGTCTGGATAAGCAGCAAGGACTTCAGCAGGAACCGGTTCTTTAGCAATAGCAGCAAGGGCTTTAACTGCCGCAATCTTCATTTCATCATTAATTTGTGACGCTCTCACATCTAATGCACCTCTGAAGATGAACGGGAAACAAAGTACGTTATTAACCTGATTCGGGTAATCACTGCGGCCTGTTCCCATAATCAAGTCTTTACGGATACTATGTGCAATCTCAGGCTTAATTTCAGGGTCGGGGTTTGAACAGGCAAAGATAACTGGATTTGGCGCCATTAACGCAATATCGTCAGCCGTTAATAAATCTGCACCTGATAGGCCTAAAAACACGTCAGCATCTTTAATCACATCTTGAAGTGTACGCTTGTCAGTATTGTTAGCGAACAATGCTTTGTACTCATTGATGTCTTCACGGCGAGTATGAATAACGCCTTGTCTGTCCAGCATGTAAACATTTTCACGTTGTGCACCACACTTAACAATCATTGTCATACACGCAATGGCAGCAGCACCCGCACCTAGGCACACAAAGATGGCATCTTCGATTTTTTTACCTTGAATCTCTAACGCATTCAACATTCCTGCTGCGGTAACAATGGCAGTACCATGCTGATCATCATGAAACACAGGGACATTACAGCGAGCGATCAACTCACGCTCAATTTCAAAACACTCAGGAGCTTTAATATCTTCAAGGTTGATACCGCCAAATGTATCTGCAATCGATTCAACCGTATTGATGAAATCTGCAGTGGTGCGGTGTTTCACCTCAATGTCTGTAGAGTCGATATTCGCAAAACGCTTAAACAGTAAGGCCTTGCCTTCCATAACTGGCTTAGATGCTAATGGGCCTAAATTACCTAAACCTAAAATAGCGGTACCATTTGAAATAACAGCAACAGTGTTCCCTTTATTGGTATAGCGATATGCATCGTCAGGATTTGCGGCAATTTCACGAACAGGCTCGGCGACACCAGGACTGTATGCCAGAGATAAATCATGGCTCGTTTGAGCAGGTTTAGTAAGACTAACAGCAGTTTTACCTGCTACTGGAAATTCATGATAATCGAGAGCTTGCTGGCGGAAATCTGACATTTTTTATTCCTGAATGAGGCAATTTATACGGCGAAAGTAAGATTAATTCAGTCGCAACGCATTAAAACTAACTTTACTGAATGTCAGTAAAATGAGCTGTAGCGTGCTTTGGAAAGGGAGTATAAATGAAAAATTAACAAAAGTTATCTTTAATCGGCAGAATTTGATCAACTTACAATTTATCGATATTAAATAAATCATCACAATAAGAATCAAAGACTTAAAACTGTAGAAAAATAACAAGATTTGACATAAAAAAGCAGAATTAGCATGATAAAGTTACAAATAGTTTGCCTAAATAACAATATTATCAACCTAACTGGCAACACATAATTTATAACTAAAAATTTTAATTTTTTTTAAAAATTTAATCCAAAAACAAAAAAAGACGCCGAAGGCGTCTTTTTCTTAAAATAATTGCAGTCGCAATTACTTTTTACCAAGTGCACCAAAGCGCTTGTTGAATTTGTCGATACGACCACCAGTGTCAACAACTTTCTGTGTACCAGTGTAGAATGGGTGACATGCACCACATACGTCTAAGTGTAAGTTTTTACCTACAGTAGAGTTAACTTTAATTACGTTACCACAAGTACAAGTTGCAGTTACTTCAGCGTAGTCTGGGTGGATACCTGGTTTCATTTGGATTACCTTAATAGCAGGCCATGTCGCTCTCCCAACCCGAAGTTGAGCACCACATGCGTTAATAACAATAGTGTTAAGGCGCGCAATAGTACAGTATCTGTTCAGTCCAGACAAGTAAAAATTATCACTGTCGATGTTGTTGCTGTAACGCCTCAAATCTCAGCTTATCTTGTGCTTTATTACCATACTGATTTAGCTGCTCTTGTGAAGGACATGCCAGTGTTACATCTTGTCTGATTAAATGGATTTTCTGTTTAGAAAAGCCTTGAGGGTTAGCATCAAAAATTGCCATCATCACTCCATAGACGTTTAAATCCCACTCACTTTGATAGCGAGTAGCAATGCGCCATAAAGTATCTGATGCCTGCCTTTCAATATAACAATGACCCATTGTAGACGTCGGCTTATTATTGAGAACTTTTGCTGTCGTTGAAGGTCGACTAGTTGAAGGTTTTTCCGCAACTGATTGACTTGATGATGCCAATTTAGGCTTAGCCTGAGTGACCACTTTTGGCAGTTGTTTTTGCTTATCTATTTTTATTTGAGTTTTAGCTGTTTCTTTAATAAATGGAGAATCAAAAACCGGTAATACAGCAAATTGACGCCAGCTGTTGCCTTTATATTCGCTGACGATCAGCTTTGCTTTCGGATCGCTCACATCTTCAACACCAATAGCAAATAACATAAAGCTACTGATAGGCTGTACCATCAACTCTTCCATGCTTTCTTTATCATCATTAGTTTGTCGCAAATGAATACTAAGTCGAGACAAGTCTTTGCTAGAGGCAACAATGTTAAGTTTGATTTTTGGGTGTTGACCCAACTCAAACTGCCTACTGTTTATGCTGATATGCGTCAGGGCAGCCTGAGCAATAAATGAAAATAAAAAAAGGGAGAGAGCTAAGCTGGCCTTACTGAATATTCCTTTTAACATCAATTTTCTCTTATTCTATTTCTTTATGTTCTGGCTCTAGTAAACTAGACCCTCTCAATTCTTAATGATGATAACTTATGCCCGTGTTTGTTGAGGTTGCTTTGCCGGTTCCTATGCGGCAAACCTTTAGTTACCAAGTCCCCGAAGCCAACGTATCGCAAATACAACTTGGGCTAAGGGTTAAAGTCCCTTTTGGTAGACAGCAACTTGTCGGCTTAATTACCGCTATCAATAATGAATGCGACGTCCCTGCGAATAAAATAAAACCATTTACCGCACTATTAGACGACAAACCTTTATTACCTACCTCACTGTATAAGCTCACTTTATGGGCGGCAAGGTATTACTTTGCAAGCCAAGGCCAAATGTTAAGTCAAGCCTTGCCTGTCGCTCTGCGAAAAGGCTTAAGTGCACAACCGCAAACCGTCACCTTTTATTGCCTCAACGAGGCAGGAAAACAGGTCGATGTCAGTGTACTTAAACGTGCTCCAGCACAAAAAAAACTCTTCGAACTTTTACAAACATCAGCCATTAGCCAAGAAGAATTTACCACCCAAGAACTTAGCAAAGTTGCCCTCAAAGCATTAGAGGATAAAGGCTGGGTAGCGCGTAAATATGTCACCAGTGAAACCGACTTAAGTTGGCGCCAACAACTTAATATGACTGAAACACCGTTAAAGCTCAATAAGCAACAGGCAGTTGCCGTTTCAGTTTTAAATCAACAACAAGGCTTTCATTGCAGTTTACTTGAAGGTATCACCGGTTCAGGTAAAACAGAAGTCTACTTATCGATTTTAGAAACCATCTTAAAACAGGGTAAACAAGCACTCATCTTAGTGCCTGAAATCGGGTTAACACCACAAACCATTAATCGCTTCAAACGTCGATTTGATGTGAATATTGCCGTTATTCATTCTGCATTAACAGATAATCAACGTCTTGAGGCGTGGCGCCAAGCTCGTTGTGGTGAAGCCGCCATTATCATCGGTACTCGCTCCGCTTTATTTACCCCAATGGCCTTTCCTGGGCTGATAATTTTAGATGAAGAGCACGATAGTAGCTTTAAGCAACAAGAAGGTGTGCGTTATCACGCCCGCGACTTAGCTGTCATGCGGGGGCATTTAGAAGATGTCCAAGTCATTTTAGGCTCAGCAACCCCATCACTAGAGACGCTGCAAAATGCGATTTGTGGCCGCTATACGCATTTAACCTTGGCAGAGCGCGCAGGTGCTGCACAAAAAGTTAAGCAAGGTATTATCGATATACGCTCACAACCTTTAAAGTCAGGGATGTCTGCTTCGCTAATTAATGAAATGCGCATGCATCTTGATGCGGGCAATCAGGTCCTTTTATTTCTCAATCGTCGCGGGTTCTCACCTGCATTATTGTGTCATGAGTGCGGTCATTTGCATGAATGCGATCGCTGCGATGCCTTTTTTACCGTACATCAAGGGCTGAACGAAATTTGTTGCCACCATTGTGGCAATCAATACGCTATTCCACATCAATGCCATGAATGTGGTAGCACCATGCTAATGGGCCATGGCACGGGAACAGAGCAGCTTGCTCAAGCATTAGAGCAAGAATTCCCTCAGTATCCCGTGGTACGTATCGATCGTGATACCACACGCAAAAAAGGCTCATTAGAAAAACAACTCACCAGTATTTTAAAGGGTGAGTACAAAATTTTGGTGGGCACTCAAATGCTAGCCAAAGGGCATCATTTCCCCGATGTCACACTTGTGGGGTTAATGGATGTTGATGGCGCACTCTTTAGTGCTGACTTTAGAGCACCTGAGCGCTTTGCTCAGCTTTACACCCAAGTCTCTGGGCGAGCAGGACGCGCCGACAAACCCGGTAAAGTATTACTGCAAACCCATCAAAGCGAAAATCCAATACTGCATGATTTATTAAAAAATGGTTACGGTAAATTTGCGCGAGCTCAGTTAGAAGAGCGCCAACAAGCACTACTTCCTCCCGCTTGGCACATGGTACTGTTGCGAGCCGATGCTCATTTAGCACAAGATGCTGATAATTTTCTACAACAAGTCGCGAACCTGTTGCCTCAAGATAGAGATTTTGAAGTCATTGGCCCCATGCCTGCGCCCCTGGATAGAAAAGCCGGAAAATATCGCAGACAACTGTTATTTCAAGCTAAAAATCGACAGCGTTTACAACAAGAATTTGAATCTGTTCTTCCCCAAATCGAAGCGTTGACAGAGAGTAAACGTTGTCGCTGGAGTATCGATCGCGATCCGCAAGATTTAATGTAATCAAATTGCAGCACAATGGGTTTAGCTTGATAGCAAAGAAAATCAAAAAAAACTCGATTAATTACCCCGCTGAGATAGCATTTACATAGCATTAGCGGGTAAAATACAAGGTTACTCCACTCATCCACTTTAAGTTAGTGCTAATAAACGCCCATGAAATCACATATTGCATCTTTACTAGAACAAACCATCGACTCTTTTAAGCAACAAGGCATTATCCCAGCTGATTTTCAGGCACGCATTCAAGTGGAGCGAACCAAAGATAAAAGTCACGGTGATCTCGCCACTAACTTGGCCATGATGCTAACCAAAGTCGCTAAGAAAAATCCTCGTGAAATTGCTCAGTTGATTATTGATAATCTTCCAGCGTCTAGCCATGTGGCTAAGGTCGATATTGCAGGCCCAGGATTCATTAACTTTTTTCTCGATGAAAATGCCTTAGCAAACCAACTACAACATGCCCTAACAGATGAACACTTAGGCGTTTCGTTACCAGAAAAACAAAGAGTCGTCGTGGACTATTCATCGCCTAACCTTGCTAAAGAAATGCATGTAGGTCACCTTCGTTCAACGATTATTGGCGACAGTGTCGTTCGTGCACTTGAGTTTTTAGGCCATGATGTTATCCGTCAAAACCATGTGGGTGACTGGGGCACACAATTTGGCATGCTACTAGCCTACATGGAAGAGTTACGAGCAGCGAATGGCGAGCAAGCAGCACTTGAACTTTCAGATTTGGAAACCTTCTACCGTGCCGCTAAAGTCCGCTTTGATGAATCAACAGATTTTGCAACACGTGCACGTAATTTAGTGGTTTCACTGCAATCGGGCGATGAGTACTGCAATAAATTATGGCGTGAATTTAATGACATCTCGTTAAATCATTGTCATGAAGTTTACGAACGTTTAGGTGTGAGCTTAACCCGTAAAGATGTTCACGGTGAAAGTGCTTATAATGACGACCTAGAGCAAGTCGTAACAGATCTTGATAGTAAAGGCCTATTAAGCGAAAGTAACGGCGCTAAAGTGGTATTCCAAGAAGAATTCCGCACCAAAGATGGTGAGCCATTACCCGTTATTATCCAAAAAGCCGATGGTGGATACTTATACGCCACCTCTGATTTAGCTGCAATGCGTTATCGCTCAAACGTTTTAAAAGCTGATCGTGCTTTATACTTCGTTGATTTACGCCAAGCACTGCATTTCCAGCAAGTATTTAGCCTAGCGAAAACAGCAGGTTTTGTCCGTAAAGAGCTATCTCTTGAGCACACAGGTTTCGGAACAATGAATGGCACCGATGGCCGTCCATTTAAAACTCGTAGTGGCGGTGTGGTTAAATTAGTCGACTTATTAGATGAAGCAAACACCCGTGCAATCGAATTAGTTCGCAGTAAAAATCCTGATATGGACGAAGCGACAATCATTGAAATTGCGCGTGTTGTTGGTATTAGCTCAGTTAAATACGCTGACTTATCTAAAAACCGTAGCAGTGATTACATTTTCAGCTTTGAACAAATGCTGAGCTTTGAAGGCAACACCGCACCATACCTTCTTTATGCATACACACGTGTGGCTAGTATCTTCAAGCGTGCTGAAGATATCGATTTAAGCCAAGCGAAAATTGTACTTGAACATGATAAAGAAAAAGAACTAGGTACTAAACTTGCTCAGTTTGGTGAAGTACTGGCTCGTATGACAGATAAAGCATTACCACATGTGATGTGTGCTTATGTTTATGAGTTAGCAAGTGAGTTCTCAAGCTTTTACGAGGCTTGTCCAGTTCTTGCAGCAGAAACTGAAGAGCAAAAACAAAGTCGCTTATTGTTGTCACAGTTAACCGCTAAGACCTTAAAAACAGGGTTATCTCTGTTAGGTATCGAAACGTTAGAGCGTATGTAACATGAGTCGAGATTACGCCAATAAAAAGCCTAGTGGTAAAAAACGTTCGTCTTCTCGAGGAAAGAAACCACAGCAAAAGCGATCGATTCCTTACCTGCCGACATTAATCGTCTTGTTACTTGTCGGCGGATTTGGCTATTTTTTGTGGTGGATAAGCGGCAGCTCTGATGATGCTCCAGCAACAACTACGGCACCCGCTGTCACTGTTGAACAAACTAAGCCTAAGCCAGTGAAGAAAGATCCAAATGCATTACCGCCAAAACCGACGGAAGAATGGACTTACTTAGAAGAGCTAGAAAATAAGAGCATTGATGTTGAAGTACCAGAAGATGCATTGAAATCTAAAGGCCCATATCAAATGCAATGTGCGTCGTTTAGAAAGCTTGAACCCGCAGAAGAAATGAAAGCCATGATTGCTTTTCAAGGTATGGAAGCACAAGTCAGGGCGACCACAGGCTCAAGTGGCGTCTGGCATAAAGTCATTTTAGGCCCATTTGAATCTAAACGTGCAGCCGAGCGCAGCAGGCACAAACTGCAACGTGCTGGTATTAATGGTTGCCAAATTTGGCTGTGGGAATATTAATTAGTTTTAATGTGAAGACTTTTTCCGCAATATTAAGCGCTTACTTTAGTAAGCGCTTTTTTTATCCCTTGAATTATTAACAAGCATCCCCATATCTGTTTTATCAACCAGCAGCAGACTCCTATTCGCTGCCGTCGTTAAGAGGATTTACCGTGACTACTATCGTATCCGTACGCCGCAATAATCAAGTTGTCATCGCAGGTGATGGCCAAGTTTCCCTCGGCAATACCGTCATGAAAGGCAATGCACGTAAAGTGCGTCGTTTATACCAAAATAAAGTTATCGCCGGATTTGCTGGCGGCACAGCCGATGCATTTACCCTTTTTGAGCGCTTTGAAACCAAGCTCGAAATGCATCAAGGTCATTTATTAAAATCAGCTGTAGAGCTCGCTAAAGATTGGCGTACTGACAAAATGCTCCGAAACCTTGAAGCCATGCTGATTGTTGCAGACACCAAAGAGTCATTAATCATTACAGGTAATGGCGATGTAGTGCAGCCTGAACATGATTTGATTGCTATCGGCTCAGGCGGAAATTACGCTCATGCCTCAGCGTTAGCACTACTGCAAAACAC
Source organism: Shewanella sp. P1-14-1 (assembly GCF_001401775.1). Taxonomy (NCBI): domain Bacteria; kingdom Pseudomonadati; phylum Pseudomonadota; class Gammaproteobacteria; order Alteromonadales; family Shewanellaceae; genus Shewanella; species Shewanella sp. P1-14-1. The sequence goes on from NZ_LKTL01000002.1 coordinate 244,281, forward strand.
TGACTTAACGGCCCGTGAAATTGCAGAAAAATCACTAACGATTGCCGGTGATATTTGCGTATACACCAACCAACATAAAACGGTTGAGCAAATCGACTACTAAATTAGAACGTAAGGAATTATTTATGTCTGAAATGACCCCTCGCGAAATTGTCCATGAATTGGACTCGCATATTATTGGTCAAAAAAATGCAAAACGTTCTGTTGCTGTAGCCTTGCGTAATCGCTGGCGCCGTATGCAACTTGAGCCTTCATTGCGCCAAGAAGTGACCCCTAAAAATATTCTGATGATTGGCCCAACAGGTGTCGGTAAAACTGAAATTGCCCGTCGTTTAGCTAAACTTGCTAATGCGCCATTTATTAAAGTGGAAGCAACCAAGTTTACTGAAGTCGGTTACGTGGGCAAAGAAGTCGAACAGATCATTCGTGATTTAACCGATTCAGCTATCAAAATGACCCGTGAGCAGCAAATGAAAAAATGCCGCCACCGCGCAGAAGAACAAGCAGAAGAACGCATTTTAGATGCCCTACTACCCAAACCTAAAGATGATTGGAATACTGAGCCAAAAGATGACTCAAATACCCGTCAAATCTTCCGTAAAAAACTCCGCGAAGGTCAGCTAGACGATAAAGAAATTGATATCGACTTAGCTGCGCCACAAGTGGGTGTTGAAATCATGTCGCCTCCAGGCATGGAAGAAATGACCAATCAGCTTCAAAGCATGTTCCAAAACTTGGGGCAAACCAAAGAAAACCGTAAGAAAGTAAAAATCAAAGAAGCGTTCAAGCTATTGATTGAAGAAGAAGCGGCAAAACTGGTTAATCAAGAAGATCTTAAAGAACAAGCTATCGACTTAGTCGAGCAAAACGGTATCGTATTCTTAGACGAAATCGATAAAATCTGTAAACGTGGCGAAAGCTCGGGCCCTGACGTATCTCGTGAAGGCGTACAACGTGACTTACTCCCATTGATCGAAGGCTGCACAGTGACAACTAAACACGGCATGGTTAAAACTGACCATATCCTGTTTATCGCATCTGGTGCGTTCCAAATGTCTAAGCCGTCTGACTTGATTGCTGAGTTACAAGGTCGTTTACCTATTCGTGTTGAGCTTAGCGCCCTAAGTGCTGACGACTTTAAGCGTATCTTAACCGAACCACATGCATCACTTACAGAGCAATACGTTGCGCTGATGGGTACAGAAGGCGTTAAAGTCGAATTTGCTGAATCAGGTATCGAAAAAATCGCTCAAGCAGCATGGCAAGTCAATGAGACCACAGAAAACATTGGTGCTCGCCGTTTGCATACTGTGATGGAAAAACTGATGGAAGAAATTTCTTATGATGCTTCTGAAAAATCTGGCAGTACTTTTGTCATCGACGAAGCTTATGTCACAGAGCATCTCGACACCTTAGTGGAAGATGAAGATTTAAGCCGCTTTATTTTATAATCTGCGGTAGGTGATATGCCTCAATTGTGAGCTATCACTGTGTTAGCTGTCCTTATTTTAGTTAACATTAGCTAATATAAATAGGACGGCTACATGAAAAGAGGTGGTTAACTCCAAGAGTAACCACCTTTTTTATTGAAGCCTCGACGCTGTATTTAAGTGCCCTGTTTAGCTATGAAGTATCATTCGTGAAAAACTATCATTAGATAACGTTCCATTATAAGAGAGTAACCGTTATGAGCTCACCCAATGTCACTAACCTAAAATTAAAACGTAAATCCAAGCTACTTGAAGTCACGTTTGATAATGGCGACGTTTTTAATATCACCTGTGAAATGCTCAGAGTTAACTCTCCATCAGCAGAAGTGCAACGTCACGGAAATCCAATTTTGGTCACCCATAAAAAAGCAGTGAACATTACAGCCATTGAACCTGTTGGTAATTATGCCGTAAAAATCATTTTCGATGATGGCCATGATACTGGGCTATTTTCATGGAAATTATTACATGAATTTGGAACACATCAAGTTGAGATTTGGGAAAGATATTTAGCTCGACTTCGCGCTGAGAAAGGCTCTCGTGAGCCGCTAATTGATATGAATATTAAGTACTCTTAGTGTTCATATCCTGACATAGCTTAGGTTGAGGACAAAGCACGACAACTGTTTCTCAGTGACCAAAACTGAAACAAGGGAAATGATAGTATTTCCCTTATTTACGACTTTTCATTCCAGAAAATTTAATGAATACCGATGTTAGCCAAATTACCAATCTTCACCTCCATGCTTATCTAGCCTTTTATATCGTCTGGCTCGACCTTATCACGCTTACCGCCATTACTTTTTACCATCGTTTAGTACCATCGCTTAATACCATCGCTTAATACCATCGCTTAGTACCATGAGTTTAACCTTAAACCCAAGACTCAATATGTAAATCATACGTATATTAACGATAACTTATTGAATACTCATGATGCCAATGATAGATTAACGATCTTTTATGATATAACATATCATTACCATACCTAACCAATTAATCACTTGAGTATCAACATGAATAAGCCCGCCCAAATACTATTAGATCGCCTTGCTATTTCAGTCTCAGCGTTGTGCGCACTTCACTGTATCGCGGGTCCATTATTATTAATACTGTTTCCAACGATGTTGTCCCTACCTGTAAGCGATCACTTTTATCATATTCTCATGGTGTGGGTTATTATCCCGACAAGTAGTATCGCAGTCTTTCTTGGCTGTACACGACACAAAGATCCTACCGTTTTAGTGTTAGCATTTTCTGGAATGATAGCGCTAGGAGTGACCGCAATTTATGGACATGATTTATTTGGTGAGACTGGAGAAAAGCTAATGACAATTGCATCAACCATCATTCTGGTTTGTGCACATTGGCGTAATTACTCTCTTTGTCGCAGTGATGCTTGTGAGCACAGCGAGAAGTGATTTTTGGCTGTTAAGGGAAACTTGTTGTTAGCGCTCCAACCTTCGTTTGGATTAAGATTGTAGAATCCCAATTAATCCCTAATTGTCGAAGTAAGCTAATTATTTAGCCAAATATCAATTGAAGTCAGTCTATAGATGAACCGGCCGTTAGCGATCATTCACTTTATAGAATAGCACTGGGCGATGTGGGTTTGTTAAGAAGAATAAACGCCTCCTTTTGACTCAGGTATGGATGAAGTGCCGCGACTTTTATCCAGACAAACTCCAGACACAAAAATGCCAGCTAATTAGCTGGCATTTTTCAGTTTACGCTTTTAAAACGTAACCATCTTATCAAAGGCTACACTGCTGATTGGAAAATTACACTATCAGCTTTCTTGGTGTAAGACTCAATCTCATCGAAGTTCAAGTAGCGGTAAGTGTCAGCTGCTGTTGCATCTAACTCTTTCGCATATTCTTGATATTCTGCTGGAGATGGTAAACGACCTAATAGTGCAGCTACGGCAGCTAACTCAGCAGATGCTAAGTAAACGTTTGCGCCAGTACCTAGACGGTTAGGGAAGTTACGTGTCGATGTTGATACGACTGTTGAATTCTCAGCAACACGTGCTTGGTTACCCATACACAGTGAACAACCTGGGATCTCGATGCGTGCACCGACACGTCCAAAGATTGCATAATAGCCTTCTTCTGTTAGCTGGTCTTTATCCATTTTCGTTGGTGGAGCAATCCACAAACGTGTTGGTAAAGTCTTAGCAAACTTATCAAGCATTTTACCTGTTGCACGGAAGTGACCGATGTTGGTCATACAAGAACCGACAAAGACTTCGTCAATTTTAGTATCAACAACTGATGATAATAACACTGCATCATCTGGATCGTTCGGCGCACAAAGGATTGGCTCTTTGATATCAGCTAAATCAATTTCGATAACTTCAGCGTATTCAGCATCACTATCTGCGCTCATTAGCTCTGGATTAGCAATAAACTCTTCCATGCCTTTAATACGACGCTCAATAGTACGACGATCGCCATAACCTTCAGAGATCATCCACTTCAACATCACGATGTTAGAGTTCAAGTATTCAATGATTGGCTCTTTGTCTAACTTGATTGTACAACCAGCAGCACTTCGCTCAGCAGATGCATCAGATAACTCGAATGCTTGCTCAACTTTAAGGTGCTCTAGTCCTTCAATTTCAAGAACACGGCCAGAGAAAGCGTTAATCTTACCTTTCTTCTCTACCGTTAATAGACCCATTTCGATAGCTTTATGTGGGATAGCATGTACAAGATCACGTAATGTGATACCTGGTTGCATTTCACCTTTAAAACGAACCAAAATTGACTCAGGCATATCCAATGGCATAACACCAGTTGCTGCAGCAAATGCAACAAGACCAGAACCTGCAGGGAATGAAATACCAATAGGGAAACGCGTATGAGAGTCACCACCAGTACCAACAGTATCCGGCAGAAGCATACGGTTTAACCATGAATGAATAACACCGTCACCTGGACGAAGTGAAACACCACCACGGTTCATGATGAAATCTGGTAATGTTTGATGCGTATTCACATCAACAGGCTTCGGATAAGCGGCAGTATGACAGAATGACTGCATCGTTAGGTCTGCACTGAAGCCCAAACATGCTAAATCTTTTAGCTCATCACGTGTCATTGGGCCAGTGGTATCTTGCGAACCAACAGATGTCATTTTAGGTTCACAATACTGACCTGGACGAATACCTGTTACACCACAAGCTTTACCAACCATTTTTTGCGCCAGTGTGAAGCCTTTACTTGATGCTTCAACGTCTTGTGGACGTACGAATACATCTGAAGCACTAAGACCTAGCGTTTCACGTGCACGGTCTGTTAAACCACGACCAATGATTAATGGAATACGGCCACCAGCACGTACTTCATCTAGCAGTACGTCAGTTTTAAGTTCAAACGTTGAAATCACTTCATCAGTGCCAGCACGCTTAACTACGCCTTCATATGGGTAGATATCAATAACATCGCCCATGTTCATTTTTTCTACGTCTAGCTCAATTGGTAATGCGCCTGCATCTTCCATCGTGTTGAAGAAGATTGGTGCAATTTTACCACCTAAACAGAAACCACCAGCGCGCTTATTAGGTACATAAGGGATATCGTCACCCATGAACCATAGCACTGAGTTAGTCGCTGATTTACGAGAAGAGCCAGTACCAACAACGTCACCAACATAAACCAGCGGATGACCTTTGCCTTTAAGTGCTTCGATTTCTTTGATTGGGCCAACAACGCCAGCTTCATCAGGCACAATGCCGTCACGGGCATTTTTCAGCATGGCTAATGCGTGCAATGGGATATCTGGACGAGACCATGCATCAGGAGCTGGAGACAAGTCATCTGTGTTTGTCTCACCTGACACTTTAAATACAGTCAAGGTCACTTTTTCTGCTAATTTAGGACGGTTTAGGAACCACTCAGCATTAGCCCAAGAGTTAACAACTTGCTTAGCAAAGTCATTACCTGCTTGCATTTTTTCTACCACATCATGGTAGGCATCAAACATTAATAGTGTATTTGATAATGCAGTGACTGCGATCGGAGCAAGTGCATCATTATCTAATTGAGCGATTAACGGCTCAATGTTGTAACCACCTTGCATAGTACCAAGTAGTTCAGTAGCACGCTCAGTTGATAGGATTGGTGACGAAACAGTGCCTTTGGCAACTGCATCTAAGAATGCCGCTTTTACGTACGCAGCTTCATCAACACCAGGGGGAATACGATTTTCTAATAGATCTAGAATCACGGCCTCTTCACCAGCAGGCGGAGTTTCAACTAACTTCACTAATTCAGCCACTTGTTGTGCATCTAATGGCTTAGGGACAACACCCTCTGCAGCACGTTCTGCGACGTGTTTACGATATGCTTCTAGCACGGCAACATTCCTCTTTGTTTTGCGCCTAACAGCGAAACTGAACATCATTTAATAGAAAAAATGACCATTCCACAGGTTCGGGCTTGAAATCCGACCCGTAGTATACTACAGGTTTGCAAAAGTATGAATTAGATCACACTCTAATGGAGACGAAATCGATACTAATATTGAGCTCGCAGTATAATTTAACTTCTGCTTTAAACAAATAAAATTAGACAATAGTTTAAAACATTAAATAAACACTTTAATTTCAGTAAATTAACCTGACACCACAATTTAATTCAGTCCTATAAATCAATCGTATAACTTAGATGAAATTTTGCTTTTTTTTTCGCTATTCTGCATAGTCTTTGAACAGCACCACCTAATACATGCCTAAAACACTGTTTATTCAACTTTATTGACTAGCTATTCAAACTAAGTAAGGGAGTAATATGTCATTAACCACTATAGAAGCGGTCATATTTGATATGGACGGCGTGATTATTGATACCGAGCCAGCTTGGCAAAAAGCTGAGGTCGAAGTGCTCAATCAACTCGGTGTACCCATCACCATGAAAGATGCCGAAGTTACCACAGGCTTACGGATCGACTTATTGGTTGCCTATTGGTACCAGCGATACCCATGGGATAACTATGATAACCGTGCTGTCGCGCAGCAGATTATCGATAAAGTCGTCACGTTTATTGAAACTGAAGGTGCTCCAATGCGCGGCGTTATCGATGCACTGAAACTATGCCAGCAAAAGCAGCTTAAAATTGGACTAGCGACCTCTTCATCAACAGATCTCATTGACTCAGTCATGGCAAAACTAGGGATAAGATCGTATTTTGAAGCAATTGCATCTGCTGAAAATCTTCAATACGGAAAGCCGCATCCAGAAGTCTATTTGAATTGCGCCAATGCATTAAAGGTAAATCCTGCACATTGCCTAGCCATTGAGGATTCATTTAATGGCTTAATTGCAGCAAGAGCAGCGACAATGCAAACGGTGGCGATTCCTGCTCCTGAATTCGCTGAGCAATCACGTTGGGTTATTGCGCATCAACAGCTCGAGCACTTAGGCCAATTAGCTGACGTGCTAGATACCACGACCAGAATCTAACTAAGCAACAAAAGCGATATAAGAAGGGCTGCACCCGCAGCCCTTTATATCACCAAGTCTATTCGAACAAAGACTTAAATTAGAAGTTTTTACCAATGAATAAGTAAAACGCTTGCTCGCCAGTATCAGTAAAGCCAAAGCCTAATGCTGCCGGCCCCCAGCTAGTATCTGTACCTAAATAAAGACTACTCGCATATATCAAGTCATCTAAATCAATGTCATCTTTTAGTAGCCACACGTTACCAGCCTCAATACTGGCACCCAAGTAGAGTGGCACATCCGATAATAAAACATCTCGACCAAGATCATACTGATAAATCAGTGCGCCAAATGCTTTGTGAGGTCCAGCAAGAGCACCTTTGTGATAACCCGATAAATTCAAGAAGCCACCTAATTCAGCAACATGAATGGTGAAATCACGGTCAACATCCACTGTAGTGATTGCCGCTTTACCTACAATGGCATGGTTACCTAGATTTAATGCCCCTTTCCAATCTGCTTCAAATTGCCAGGCCAGTTGATCTGAGTCATTGACCACGGCACCTGAGTATTTTTCATCACGCACTGCCGCTTTAAAGGTTAAGCGTTGACCTTCAGTAGGGAAGCTGATGCTATTTAATGTATCGTACGTCATCAAAAAGTACCCACCGACTGAATCATAATCCAAGTCAATTTCGGAAACGGCACGATTAGATAGTGTCCCTAGTTCACCTACAGCACCAATCTCAATCAAACCAGCGTGAGAGTAGTTATAACCAACACCCATAGAGAATTGATTTAACGAATTTTTAAGCTCATATAAACGGTCATTGCCATCATAAAAGTCCCAGTCTTTAATCTCATACTCATAAAGCGCTCGGCCATAAAAATCTTGGTCTTTTGAGAAAGGCTGGTAAAACTCAGTACTAATTCGTTTTTCAAATCCAAGTTGCATCTCGTTTCGCCATTCGCCACCATTATCGGTAAGTTCACCCATGGTGTAAGCCAAGCTCAAGGTGATTGCCGAATCTAAAGTAAAGTCATCTTCCCAATTAAAGCCGACATCAAAATAATTAGGTCCCCAAGATTTTGCATGGGTACTGACGGTTAAAACACGGCCTTCTTCAGTATCTTCAAATTCTGCATCGACACGTTCAAATTTATTAAGCGAATATAGTCGTTTGATTGCAGCATTTAACTCTTCTTTAGTGATCACCTCGCCTTCTTTTAGACCTAACTCTTCTCGTAATAAGCGCTCACTAACTTTAGAGTTATTGTCGAAAACTATCTTGGTGGAAGGACGGTTGACTTGATTCACAAACACCAGCTTGGCTCGTCTTTTTTTATCTTGATAAGCTTGAAAATCAGCTTCACTGATACTCAAGTGAGCCAACATAGGCAGAGCAGCATTACCAGCGATAGTCCCAGCTTCTAATGCTTGCGGCATGATTTCAAAGTCAGTAGTGCTCATGTCGTCAATCGCGGGGCGAATGAGCACGTCACCATCTGTTAAATAGGTCTTCTGCTCTTCAGTGGTAGCTTTGGTCAAAATCGTCGATAGCTGTTCCAATACTGCAATGGTGCTATCTAGCTGCTCTTTAGTTGCCAATGGTGAGCCAATATCAACAGCGATCACCACATCTGCTCCCATGGCTTTAACCACATCAATCGGCATATTATTCGAAATCCCGCCGTCGACGAGAAGCTTGCCATCTATTTCTGCTGGTTGCAGCGCACCTGGCACAGTGGCAGAAGCTTGCATGGCTTTTACAATACTGCCCTTATCTAATACAACGGCGTGACTTGTGGATAAATCTGTTGCAACTGCACGGTAGGGAATCGCTAAATCATCGAAATCACCAAACTGCTCAACGAGGTCAGTTGAATGTTGCAGTAGCTGTGACATTGTTTGGCCTCGAAGTAAGCCACTTGGCGCAGCAAGCCCCCCATCTTTATAGCCCACATTTAATGGGATATTAAATTTATCTCGATGTTGTTTATCACGGTAGGTTAAATCTTCGCGGGGAATAGTATCTGAGTAGCCCTCAGCCCAAGGAGAGTTCAGCATGATCGTTTCTATTTCATCAGCGGTATAACCAAGTGCATACATACCGCCTACGTACGAACCAATACTGGTACCCGTCACATAATCAACTGGAATACGGTTTTGCTCTAATACTTTCAGGATGCCAATATGAGCCGAACCTTTTGCGCCACCACCACTTAATACCAGTCCTACTGTTGGACGTTCTTTTGCATAAGTGAAACTCGTGGTTAAACTCAACAACAGTAACAATGCGATCTTACGACCCATATAAAGCATCCCTATCTTTAAATTATTATCGGCGCCATTCTAGCAAAGAAAATGCATCATTAATAAAACCTTTCAAACCATCTTATTAACCTTTATTTGCATTATCGTATTTGGAATGTATTCGCTAGTTTATGAGTCCGCCTTTGAAATTCCGATAAATGCATCAAACGCGTCACGTGGCATCGGCTTAGCAAAATAGTAACCTTGAATGATATAACAGCCACGGCTGAATACTTGCTCCATTTGATCGTAAGACTCAATACCTTCTGCAACCACATGTAATTTAAGGTTACGAGCTAATTCTATAATACTACTCACAATCGCTTGGTCGGCCTCGTTATTAACAATATCAATCAAGAATGACCGATCAATTTTAAGTGTATTAACTTCAAAGTTTCGTAAATAAGCCAGTGATGAATACCCAGTACCAAAATCATCAATCGCCACTTCTATCCCTAACGCTTTTAATTGTGCCAAATGTGCATTTGCTACTTGCAACTCTTTCATTAAAACACCTTCGGTGATTTCAACAGCTAAGCATTGAGGTGGCATGCCAGTATCGGCCAAAATTGTTTTTAGGCTATCAATGAAATCCACTTGCCTAAATTGCACTGCTGAGACATTAACCGATAACTGAAAATGCTCATCATGTAAGGCATGCCAGCGAGCACCATCAGTGCAAGCCTGACGTAACACCCAACGGTCAATATCAATAATCAAACCACAGGACTCGGCAACTTTAATAAATACATCAGGTCTAATAAACCCTTTTTCAGGATGTTGCCAACGGATCAACGCCTCCATCCCAATAAATTTATCACCTCTTAAAATATCAATTTGCGGCTGGTAATACAGTTGCAGTTCGTTATTCTCAATGGCTTTTCTGAGCTCCGATTCAATCCATAAATGGTATTGCGCTTCTGCGTTTCGCTCTGCTGAATAATATTGAAAATTCCCCCGCCCTTCTTCCTTGGCGTGATACATTGCTAAGTCAGCATTTTTAATCAGAGTTTCAGGGTCCAAAGTGTCTTCAGGCCACATGCTAATACCAATACTAGTAGAAACGAAAAACTCTCGTGAGAATAGCCTAAAAGGTGCCGCAATTTGCTTAAGGACTTTTTCAGCAACCAAGTTAATCTCGTCGATTGATTCAACTTGCCTTAATAGAATAACGAATTCATCACCACCAAATCGGCACACAAGATGCTCGCTACCCACACTTCGTTGAATACGCTTAGCGGCTTCGACTAATAACGCATCCCCCATACTATGACCATATGAATCATTCACGTGCTTAAAACGATCTAAATCGAGAAACAATAACGCTAATCGTTCATTGGAGCCATGAGCGCCTGAAGTAATTCGTGCTAATTGCCGATTAAACATGGAACGGTTCGATAGCCCTGTTAATACATCATTATTGGCTAGATTGCGTAAGTTAAGTTCATTTTGCTTACGTAACGTAATATCAGAAAACACCACCACATAATGCTGAATAACCTGATGCTTATCAGTCATCACCGAAATATTGGCCCATACAGGAAACTTATCATTTGGCTGGCGTATAAATGTCAATTCGCCATTCCAGATGCCTTCTACAAGCTTTAAGACATCTATGTCATTTTCAGGGTTACTTTTGTGCAGCAGAGACTCAAAAGGCTGTCCAATCAATTGTTCTTCTTCAGCGCCTACCAAATTGTTGGCTGCAGCATTAATGACCTTGATGTGCTTTTTAGCATCCAGAATTAACATTCCTTCGGAGGTATTCTCGAAGGCTTTTGCGAGTAAATCAATTTCACTTTGAAGTTCTCGCTGCTCTGTCACTTCGGTATAAATACCCGCAACCTTCTCCACTTGCCCTGTTTCATCATTGACTTTGACTGCACGTCCACGGATACGTAACCAACCTAGAATGCCGGCGGCTCGGGTATATCGAAACTCAATATCAATCGAGTCTTGCTTGCCTTTGAGTAAATCCATCCAATGGCGAGTTACACCTTCTTTATCCTCATCGATAATAGGCAAGTCCGGTACGAGATAAGATAACTGAGATTTATCGCCTAAAATTCCGGCTTTATTTTCGAATAAAATACTATTTGAGTGACTGTTCCATTCCCACAAGTCAGAATCACTGCCCCGCAGAGATTGACGGAGTTTGTCTTCACTTTCCCGAAGCGCCGTATTAATCTTTAATACCCGCCTAACTTGCTTTTGACGCAAAACAACTGATGTGAATGCAGTTAATAAAACGATTAATAACACCAACATTTTAAACCACTGCGATGCCCACCAATATTCATTAACTTTGAATTGAAATTGAAACGGTTCTGTCGACCATATTCCCTGCTGTTTATGCAGTAGCTCCAAGGTATATACGCCGGCATTTAAGTCAGCAATATTGACCTGTGTCTGCCCTTCAAGAAGAATATAGTTAGGCTTTTTAGCTGAACCATCCAGCACTAAACGATATTTGATACTAATTGGCGCCGTATCGATATAATCAAATGTGGTCATTTGAAAACTAATCAGTTTGGCATCAGGTCTGACAGTGTTGAATGAGTCTGGCAGTAAATACAGCTCGGTTTGATCGTCGTAAAAAACTGAGATCGATTCCAATGAAATATCATGGCTTTGACTTCGGTGCTCAAGCTTATCAACATCCACCAGCATTGCCCCGTCAGGGCTACCAATATATAACCCCGCTTTGGGATCATAAAAGGATGCAGCTTCATTAAACTCTGATGCCGTAAAACCATCATTCACAGAGAAAACGTCTACGACATCTTTAAGGGGATCGTGGCGGATTAAAATCGATTCACAACCAATGAGATTATAGCGATCAGTTTGCTGGATAAAATACACAGTGCTGCAGTCTAAATCCCATAATTTGTTCATTGATTCAATGTCATGGGTTTTCGTATTAAATCGAAGTAAGCCTTCCTGGTAAGTCCCTAACCACAACGTATCATCGTCAATTTGATTGATGTTATTCACACTAGCATTTGGATATTCTCTCACCAAAATGTCTGATAACGAGTTCAATTGATTCTGATTGGTTAAATAACCTAAATATTTATCTCCCCCGACCCATAGCGTGTTTTCATCATCACGATAAACGCTGCTAATACTGGTTCGGGTATTTCGCTCACCTTCATTGAATATTGATATTTGTTTAATATCAGTCAACCCAGGCTGCCAATAATGGACTTTATCAAACGTACCCCACCAAATTCGCCCATCAATCAGGGGATCGTTATAAGAGGTGAATAGCTGCGAACCTCTAAGGCCGTCACTGTTAGGAGCAAATGTTGAAAAGTCGACTTCGTTATTCGTATCTTTGTCATACACAAACACGCCATTGGTGGTCGCGAGTGAAACATATTGACTCTCTAACTCAGATAGACTGTAAACTGAATCACTTGCTTGAAAACCATTTGGGAGATGCAAACTAGAAGCAACAGCTTGTTTATCGACAATATTCAATCCACCATCACCGCCAAGCCATAACTTATCGTCTTGAGCAAATACACTCCATATCATCTCATCGACGAGTTTATATTTAGAGGCCTTGTTAAAGTAATCCAGTAAGAAATCAGGTTTTAGCGCTAATAAAGCCAATCCTTCACCAGAACCGCCAAGCCAAATCAACCCATGCTGATCAACGGCAACATCGTCAATGTAATCAATATCAGCATCACGCTTTAACTCTTCTTTATAAGATTTAATCTCGTCGGTATGCGGTTGCCAAGAAAACAGACCAGAAGTCGTCGACATCCATAAACTACCTTGCTTATCTTCTACCAATTGATGAATATTAAAGGGGGCAATAGCCATGCGGTTAATGGTTTTTTTATCAATATCGACAAGGAATAAGCCTTTATTACTGTATACCCAAATATCATCTTTGCTATCGATAAATAAGCCACGAATAAAGGTATTTTTTATATCCCAATCAATTTGAGATAACAGTGTCCCTTGAGCATCTCTAAGTTCAATAGCAAGGCTATTTGAATATAAAAAAGTGTTATCAGCCCATTGATGAATACTGTTCCAAGCCACATTTTCATCGAGTGAGTGTAACAAGGTTAGCTGCAAAGACTCGTTATCAAGCAGCAATACTCGCCCAGCATTGGTTAATAACACCACACTTCCGTTTGCAAGCCTTGTGTAACCTGAAATAGGATCGTTATAGAAGCTGTCAGGTGAATCAATAAGCAGATCAGAGAATTGGTTTGTCGAAATATCGTAAAGGGTTAAAGAGAAATTGCTGTTGAGTAATAAATGATTTTTACCGACTTTAATCAGCAATTTGATATTTTGATAACTGAGAGCATCAGCGCTATTAGGTTGGTCAATTCTGCGAATTGCAGAGCTACTGACACGATACAACCCCTGCTGAGTTGCAAGCCAGACATAACCATAATCATCAAAAGTAATATCATTAATCGAATAGTTAATTAACCCATCTTGGGCATTAAAAAGTCGCTGGACAACATTTACAGCTGAAGCTTGGTTACAAAATAAAATGGTTAGAAAAATGAAACTTAAAAACTGTTTAACGCGATTTATCATTTGTTAATTATTACTCTGGAAAATGATTTATTCGTAACGTTGGAAGTTTCCTTGCAAAATATAAACTGGCTTCATGCCAACAACTATCTAAAACTCAATTGATACACATTTTAAATATATCACCATATTGTAAAAATTGATCAAAAAAAAGCACCCCGTAAGGTGCTTTGATACAAATAGCTACAATGAGTTGCTAGTTATTTTTTCTTTTTTGCTTTTGGGTTTGGCAAATCAGTAATAGAACCTTCATAAACTTCGGCAGCAAGACCGACAGACTCATGTAAGGTTGGGTGAGCATGAATAGTTAATGCTAAATCTTCAGCATCACAACCCATTTCAATTGCTAGGCCAATTTCACCTAGTAATTCACCACCATTAACACCAACAACAGCACCACCAATCACACGATGAGTTTCTTTATCGAAGATTAACTTAGTCATGCCATCACTTGCGTCAGAAGCAATAGCACGGCCACTTGCAGCCCAAGGGAAGCTTGCAGTTTCGTATGCAACACCTTGTTCTTTTGCTTCTTTCTCAGTTAGACCAACCCATGCTACTTCTGGGTCTGTATAAGCAATCGAAGGGATTACTTTAGGGTCGAAGAAGTGCTTAAGACCTGAAATAACTTCAGCAGCCACATGACCTTCATGCACACCTTTGTGAGCCAACATTGGCTGACCTACGATATCACCAATAGCGAAAATGTTAGGTACGTTAGTACGTAACTGCTTATCAACATTGATGAAACCACGCTCATCAACATTTACGCCAGCTTTTTCAGCATCAATTGATTTACCATTTGGTGTACGACCAATTGCAACCAATACAGCATCATAACGCACAGGCTCAGCAGGTGCTTTCTTGCCTTCCATAGTAACGTAGATACCATCTTCTTTTGCTTCAACCGCTGTCACTTTCGTTTCAAGCATCAAGTTGAATTTCTTCTTGATCTTCTTAGTGAAGATACGAACGATATCTTTATCAGCAGCAGGAATGACTTGGTCAAACATTTCAACCACATCAATTTCACTACCGATTGATGAATAAACGGTACCCATTTCTAGGCCAATAATACCGCCACCCATAACTAATAATTTACCTGGCACTTCTTTAAGTTCTAGTGCATCAGTAGAGTCCCAGATACGTGGGTCTTCATGTGGAATGAACGGTAGCTCGATTGGGCGTGAACCTGCAGCAATAATTGCGTGTTCAAAGTTAATCACTGTAACGCCATCTTCACCTTGAACTTCCATGGTGTTTGATGAAGTAAATTTACCATAGCCATTAACTACATTAACTTTACGCATTTTAGACATTCCGCCTAAACCGCCTGTTAATTGACCCACTACTTTTTCTTTAAAGCCGCGTAATTTTTCTAAATCAATCGTTGGCTCACCAAATACAACACCGTGATGAGCAACTTCTTTTGCTTCTTCGATCACTTTAGCGACATGTAGTAATGCTTTTGACGGGATACAACCCACATTCAAACAAACACCACCTAACGTACTAAAACGCTCAACGATAACTGTTTCTAAACCTAAATCTGCAGCTCGGAATGCTGCTGAATAGCCTGCAGGGCCTGAACCAAGTACTACTACCTGAGTTTTGATTTCTTTACTCATGTTTTCCTCTATTTTTCTCTTGTTGGCGGAAAAACCGTCCAAACTGCAAAATGGGGTCATTATTGAATCTTGTAAGGTGGCCGCATTTTACCCTTTGTTTGACACTGATCACAATCCTGTGACGAGATAAAAAAGGCTGCTCACATTGAGCAGCCTTTCTCTTTACAAAATTAACGTACGGATGTCGCTAAGAATGCTAGATAATGTGACGCTAAAGCGCGCAGCCATTGCACCATCAATCACACGGTGATCGTATGATAACGATAATGGCAACATCAACTTAGGCTCAAAATCACTGCCATTCCATTTAGGCTTCATTTCAGACTTAGATACACCCAAAATAGCCACATCAGGATAGTTAACAATTGGGGTAAATGCCGTACCGCCAATGCCACCTAAACTTGAGATAGTGAAACAACTACCTTGCATATCAGCAGACTTAAGCTTCCCGTCACGAGCACGCACTGAAATGTCCATTAACTCACAAGATAGCTCAACGATACCTTTCTTATCAACGTCGCGAACAACTGGTACCATCAATCCGTTTGGTGTATCTACAGCCACACCAATGTGGAAATATTTCTTCTGAATTAATGATTCACCATCAGCACTTAAGCTTGAGTTAAACACTGGGAATTCAGCCAATGTTTTCGCTACAGCTTTCATCATAAAGACAAGCGGCGTAATTTTGTAATCCGCTTTCTTCTTAGCAGCAAGTGTATTTTGTTCTTTACGGAATGCTTCTAATTCAGTGATATCAGCTTCATCAAATTGCGTCACATGTGGAATCGTAACCCAGTTGCGATGTAAGTTAGGTCCAGAGATTTTCTGAATACGACTTAACGGCACTTCTTCAACTTCACCAAAGTTACTGAAGTCCACCTTCGGCGCAGCAATCACATTCAATCCACCCGCGCCACCAGCAACAGAAGTTGCAGCAGATGCTTTAGGACGACTTAGCTCATACTTAATAAAGGCTTGTACATCTTCTTTTAAGATACGGCCCTTACGTCCGGTGCCTTTAACTAACGTTAAATCGGCGCCAAACTCTCTCGCTAAGCGGCGTACAGCAGGTGAAGCATGTACCACACCCGTTTTAGGTTGATTACCCGCACTTGGATGATGTGGCACTGGTGCAGCCTTAGCTGGAGCAGGTGCTGCTGCAGGAGCAGGTTTGCTTGCAGCCGGTACAGGCGCTGGCGCACTTGGAGCAGGGGCTGCAGATGAAGTCGTTTCGACAGTGGCAATAATGCTACCTTGAGAAACTTTATCACCCACATTTACTGTTAAGCTTACAAGTTTACCAGCAAATGGTGCAGGCACTTCCATCGTCGCTTTATCCGTTTCAAGGGTAATTAATCCCGTATCCACTTCAAGCACATCACCAACGGCAACCAAAACTTCAATAACGTCGACATCCGATGCATCGCCAATATCAGGAACCGTAACTTCTTTCACTTCAACAGTGCTAGCAGCAGGCGCAGCAGCTTGTGTTGCTTCTGCAGGAGCTGTGGCAACTTGTTCAGCTGCAGCAGGAGCCGATGCGCCAACTTCAAGCATCAATACTAATGAGCCTTGAGACACTTTATCGCCAACGGCAACTTTAAGTTCTTTCACCACGCCTGCTGAAGGTGCTGGCACCTCCATCGTCGCTTTGTCAGTTTCTAAGGTGATTAAACCGGTATCGGCTTCAATGGTTTCACCCACACTAACCAGAACTTCAATAATATCAACGTTTTCAGCGTCACCAATATCTGGCACTGCCACTTCAATGATTTGCGATCCACCAGCTGCAGGCGCTACAGGAGCTTCAACAACTGGTGCAGCAGGAGCCGCAGGTGCTACTGGAGCTGGTGCTGCTTGTGGCGCTGCTTGTGGTGCTTCAACAGGAGCCGCCGCAGAAGCTGCATTTAACATCGCAATCAGCTTACCTTCAGCGATGGTATCGCCTACAGCCACTTTTAACTCGGCTACAGTACCGGCAAACGGCGCTGGAATATCCATGGTTGCTTTATCGCTTTCAACCGTAAGAATTGAGTCTTCTGCAGCGATTTCATCACCAACTGCAACACAGACTTCAATAACCTGAACTTCATCACCACCGATATCAGGAACCAAAACTTCTTTTAATTCAGCCATTTTGTTTCTCTCTATGCGAACTGTGGGTTGATCTTATCAACGTCAATACCGTATTCCTTGATAGCTTTAGTTAGCACATCAACTGGTATTTCGTTACGGTCGACAAGAGACTTAAGTGAAGCAATAACAATGAACTTAGCATCAACTTCAAAGTGGTGACGTAAATTCTCACGGCTATCACTGCGGCCGAAACCGTCAGTACCTAACACTTTGTAATCAGTCGGGATGTAAGCACGTAATTGTTCGCCGTAAATCTTCATATAATCTGTTGCGACAATCGCTGGTGCATCTTTTGATAACACTTCAGAGATATATGGCACTTTTGGCGTTTCAGTTGGATGAAGCATGTTGTAACGCTCAGTGGCTTGGCCATCACGTGTTAACTCGTTAAAGCTAGTCACGCTGAATACATCTGCGCTAATTCCGAAGTCTTTTGATAAAGCGACAGCCGCTTTACGCACTTGCTCTAGAATCGTGCCGCTACCCATTAACTGAACTGAACCTTTACCACTACCTTGATGACTTTCTAGCTTGTAGATACCTTTAACGATACCTTCTTCGCTGCCTTCAGGCATAGCAAGTTGTTCGTAGTTTTCGTTCATAGTAGTCAGGTAGTAGAACACGTCTTCCTGCTCACCATACATACGACGAATACCGTCTTGAACAATCACAGCAATTTCGTAACCGTAAGTAGGATCGTAAGAAATACAGTTTGGAATAGTGTTTGCTAAAACATGGCTGTGGCCATCTTGATGCTGAAGACCTTCACCATTCAAGGTAGTACGGCCAGAAGTACCACCCACCATAAAGCCACGCGCTCGCATATCACCTGCAGCCCAAGCCATGTCACCAATACGTTGGAAACCAAACATTGAGTAGTAGATGTAGAATGGGATCATAGGAGTATCGTTAACTGAGTAGCTTGTTGCCGCTGCGACCCAAGATGACATTGCACCTAATTCGTTAATCCCTTCTTGTAATACTTGACCGGTTTTATCTTCACGGTAGTAAGCAACTTGATCTGAATCTTGCGGCTCGTATTTTTGTCCTTCATGGGCATAAATACCCACCTGACGGAATAAGCCTTCCATACCAAAAGTACGTGCTTCATCAGGAATAATCGGTACGATGTTCTTGCCGATTTTCTTGTCTTTTAGTAGCGCAGTCAAAATACGAACAAATGACATCGTGCTTGAGATTTGACGGCCATTAGAGCCCTTCAGCACTGAGTCAAAAATCTTAAGCGATGGTACTTCTAACTCTTCAGAGAACTTCTCAAGGCGAGTTGGCATCGCACCATGGAGTGATTCACGACGCGCTTTAAGGTATTTAACCTCTTCAGAGTCAGCACCTGGATGGTAGTAAGGAATATCTTCTAACTGATCATCGCTAATTGGGATATTAAAACGATCGCGGAAGTATTTAAGCGATTCTACGCCCATTTTCTTCACGTTATGCGCGATGTTTTTACCTTCACCCGCATCACCCATACCGTAACCTTTTACTGTTTTAGCAAGGATAACTGTAGGACGACCTTTAGTATTTTTAGCATGTTGTAATGCAGCATAAATCTTAACTGGATCATGACCACCACGGTTCAAACGCCAAATGTCATCATCTGACATGTTAGCAACCATTTCGGCAGTTTCAGGATATTTACCAAAGAAGTGCTCACGTGTATAAGCGCCACCTTTAGCTTTACAGTTTTGGTATTCACCATCAACGGTTTCTTCCATTAACTGTAGTAATTTACCGCTAGTATCACGTGCAAGTAGTGGATCCCAGTAGCGACCCCAAATCACTTTAACTGCTTCCCAACCTGCGCCGCGGAATTCGCCTTCTAACTCTTGAATGATCTTACCGTTACCACGAACAGGACCATCAAGACGCTGCAAGTTACAGTTAACAATAAAGACTAAGTTATCTAATTCTTCACGAGCAGCAAGACCGATAGCACCTAATGTTTCAGGCTCATCACACTCACCATCACCTAAGAAGCAGTAAACCGTTTGCTCAGAGCAATCTTTTAAACCACGGTCAGTGAGATACTTAAGGAAACGCGCTTGATAAATTGCTTGAATCGGACCAAGGCCCATCGATACTGTCGGGAACTGCCAGTAGTCAGGCATTAATTTGGGATGCGGATATGAAGACAGACCTTTACCATCAACTTCTTGACGGAATCCGTTCATTTGATCTTCGCTAATACGACCTTCAAGGAAAGAACGAGAGTAGATACCCGGTGCGATATGACCTTGGTAATACACTAAATCGCCGCCGTCTTTTGCGTTAGGAGCACGGAAGAAGTGGTTAAAACACACATCATAAATAGTCGCACTAGAGGCAAAACTAGAAATGTGACCACCTAGCTCTAAATCTTTCTTAGAACCACGTAATACCATTGCAAGGGCATTCCAACGAACGATAGCACGAATGCGACGCTCCATTTCCTGATCACCAGGCATATGTGGCTCTTGGCCAGATGGAATGGTATTCAAATAAGCGGTCGTTGCCTTGTAAGGTAGATGAGTACCATTACGGCGCGCTTTATCGATTAACTGTTCAAGTAGATAATGCGCACGTTCAGGGCCTTCTTGCTCTAATACCGCTTGCAGGGAATCTACCCATTCTTGAGTTTCTAATGGATCTAAGTCTTGTAGCATATCTTCAGACATGTCGCTGTCCTTCTCTAGATACTGATAATTAATGTGTTTCGGTCAATCTATAGTGATGTTCACTATATTTTGTATCAAACACCGCTCTTTAAACGGCGCAAGCTACGCTGCAACCGACTGTCTTCTTCCCTCACTGACAACATGACTTCCTCGATGTAACTTAAATGTTCGTTCGAGGCTTCACGTGCCGCATCAGGATCACGGCGAACAATCGCAGCGAGTAATGCTCGCCTGTGTTCATTCGCCATAGTAGAGGCTTCTTCGCGACGGCTTAAAAGCTCTAAGTTCTGTGCCACGTTTTTGTGCAACACAGGGGTTAAACTGAGTACTAGGTGTAACATCGCCACATTGTGCGATGCTTCTGCAACTGCACGATAAAATCGCACAATCGCATCGGCTTGAGCTTCAATATTGCTTGCCGTTTCAACTTCATTAATTGAACGCTTGATGCTTTGCATATCGGCATCGTTTCCACGAAGCGCAGCAAAATAGGCCATCATACCCTCTGTAGCATGACGAAATTCCAATAAGTCGTATTGGCTTTCAGAGTCGTTATGCATCAGCTCTACAATAGGATCTGCTAGGCTTTGCCAAAGTTGCTCTTTGACGTAAGTACCTCCACCTTGTCGGCGCATTAGCAGACCTTTGGCTTCTAACTTTTGAATCGCTTCACGCAGAGAAGGACGAGACACTTCAAACTGCAAGGCAAGCTCACGCTCAGGCGGTAATTTTTGCCCTGGTTGCAAGCTACCTTCGAGGATCATGCGCTCTAGCTGCTCCATGATCACATCTGAAATTTTTGGCTGGGTTATTTTGCTATAAGCCATTTGGCCCTCAGCTCCGTTGTCAATTGGTCTTACCAATTTATATGAGATAGCGCACTTTATCAAATCAAACAATTGATGTCTAGTTAGGCTAGTGTTGAATGGATGTTGGCTAAAAGTTTAAAACATCACAACTCTTAAGGTGCTATGAGCATAACGAAAAAAAACTTTTAAGGGGTCTGACCATTTCACAAACGCAACCACTGAGGGGATACGGAATGTTTCAATGTCGTTAGCGGCTAAAATATAAAGCGCATTTCTAGTAAACTTTAGCAGCTAATTTAAATGCTAATCGTCTATAAAATAAAAACTGTTTTTCTATTTCAAATAAATATTAGTTATGCATTAATTACGCATAAACTTGATGATGTATTAACTCACCACACCGAAGATAGTGAGTACCGACAAAACTGTCAGTAATAAAATAAAGTTACGTTTACTTAATGCTAATAATGCCAGCGTTGGCTGCACACAAACAGGCGCCGAGGTTGATTCAGGTATACTTTCAGCGGCTATGGCTGTACGGGTGACAATATTTTTTGCATGATTGCTGGCACTGAATGCCTGTTTACGCCATTCGGCAATGCCTGAAGCGAAATGACCACTTAATACAAAACCAAAGCTAAAAATGCGACTCGGTAGCCAGTCGAGTAAAAACAGTAATCGACTAATAAAAGGCATGTTGAGTTGGTTTAACTGATTATGTTGGTCATAAAAACGTACCGTACAATAAAGCACCGCACCAACTGGCCCAAAGAAGATCAAAAATAATGCTACAGCACCGTAGTACCGATAATTAACCCAAGCCACTGTTTTACCTATTTGTTGGCCCAAATCTTTTTCATCAATAGCATCTAAGCATTCAGCACAATCTAGGCTTTCGGCATAATGGTAACAGGCCTGTACATCTCCTCGACACGCCGCTAGCATGTATTTTTTGAAGTTATTACGCAGAGTTTGATGGCTAAAACAAAGAATGGATATTGCTACCCATAGCAATAATGTCAGTAAGTCATAAACGAGACCATCTAAGAGGACTAACAAGAGAAAAATCATAACCGCAGGAATAAGGATAACAACAGAAACCCAAATAACTGAATCAAGTTGCTTATCTTTCCAAAATAAAGACTGGTATTTAGCGAGCATTGAATCAAATTGCCAACTTGCAGGAAGTAGCTTGAGTCTTTCGACCATGATTGCAATTAATAACGAAAAAAGTGCCATGTGACTCCTGCAAACTAAACAAAAATAAAGTTACCGAATAAACGCAAAACCAAGTTCAACACTACAATTAAAAATGATTTTATAACAAAGACTTACTTGACCTTACCTTTTAAAGTATACCAGCTGACAACATCATAAAAACCACTGACACAATAGACATTTACTGTTAGATTCCGAACATCATTTAATCAGTGGTATTAGCTGGCACCACGGTTTGCTAATAAACTAAAATATCGTGACCAATCAAAACTATCACCAGGATCGGTTTTTCGCCCCGGTGCTATATCGCAGTGCCCTACAATTCTAGTTTGATTAAGCATAGGGTATACATTGAACAACTCCAAGGTTAATTCAGCTAAAACTTGATATTGCTCATTGGTATAAGGTGCATCGTCTGTTCCCTCAAGTTCGACCCCCACCGTAAAGTCATTACAATTGTCACGACCTTCAAAACTCGACACTCCAGCATGCCATGCTCTGTCATCACAACTGACATATTGCACTAACTCGCCATCTCTACGTATTAAAAAGTGCGCAGAGACTTCAAGACCCGCAAGCTCTTCAAAACTAGGATCGGCACTGACATCTAAACAGCCTTGAAAAAGGCCATCAATGTGCGGTAAACCGAAGCAGCCAGCGGGAAGGCTGATATTATGAATAATTAACCCACTCACCTCATGTAGGGGTCGTTGATTAAAATGAGGTGACTTACATATGCGGGCTTTTCGGTGCCAGCCTGCATGAATACTTTTGTTCATAATCTATTCTTATTATCAGCGTTGAACTACAACCTTTAATGGGCTGTTATATACATAATGAATTTAATCACTAAGCTTGTTTCTGCGTTGCGAGTATACAAGCTTAATGTATCAGTTAAGCGCTATATTTTGAAATGACAACTGTGGTAAAGTTGCTCGCATACCTGTTTTATTATCAGTTGGATTTCATTATATATTGACCAACTTGATGCAGCTGTTATAGCAAGGACAAATCACATGATTGAAAATGACATCCGTCACGCAGTGAAAACCGCTCTTGATGAAGATCTAGGACACAATCCGTCTCATACTCCAAAAGACATGTTAGCTGCAGATATCACAGCGCAACTTATTCCTGCTGAAAAGTATGCAGAAGCCGAACTTATCACCCGTGAAGAAGGTGTTTTTTGCGGTAAAGCTTGGGCAGAGCAAGTATTTAACCAACTTGGTGGCGAAGTCGCTTTACATTGGCATGTTGATGATGGTGATTTATTAGTTCCTAACCAAGTACTATGTGAGCTTTCAGGGCCAGCTAGAGCAATCTTAACTGGCGAACGCACAGCAATGAACTTTATTCAAACGCTATCTGGTGTAGCGAGTTTAACCAAGCATTATGTCGACAAATTAGCAGGCACACACACTCGTCTGCTTGATACGCGTAAAACCATTCCAGGACTTCGCACAGCACAAAAATACGCAGTCACCTGTGGTGGCGGTAAAAATCACCGAATCGGCTTATTCGATGCATTTTTAATAAAAGAAAATCATATTATGGCTTGCGGTAATATTGAGCTGGCTGTCAATACAGCGAGAAAACTAGCGGCTGATAAACCCGTGGAAGTTGAAGTTGAGTCTATTAATGAGTTAACTCAAGCTTTAGAAGCTGGCTCAGACATCATTATGCTCGATAATTTTGATGTCACTATGATGATTGAAGCAGTAGCACTAAATGAACAATTTAAGCAAAAAGGCTTTAATACTAAATTAGAAGTCTCTGGTAACGTCACTATCGACACCATCAGTGATTTTGCAAAAACTGGCGTTGATTTTATTTCTGTTGGCGCACTCACCAAGCATGTTAAAGCGCTTGATTTATCATTACGTCTAAAATCATAAATATCGGCGAACTCGTTACTGATATAGATAGAAACACAGTTATTAGCATTTAGGTACTTATAACAAATGACATCAACATATTGGCACAACTAACAGTTAAACCTTGATGTTTCTATGAAGCCTGCTTGAGGCAGGCTTTTTAATACCTTTCTAGTGCTCCCAAAAAGTGCGGAATCAGCTTTCTCTAATAACTTCAGCGATTACTCACTTCAAATAGAGAATATGACTTTGGTTAGGGTTATGGCTATGGCTATGGCTATGGCTATGGCTATGGTTATGATTTCACGAGCACAAATAACATGTCTAAACATTGGCACATCGATCTATATGAAGCCTTCATCTGATTCTCTCTGAGACAATAATACTGCTATTTAGGCTATAAAATGAGCTACATATACTGTCATCCTAACCTTTAACCTGCTCATTGCTTTCTTATTTGAAGCGGGAGTTCATGCTTGCGATTTTAATTGAATTCCAGTTCCTCATAATACCTTGAGAGGTCTTACCATTATTTAAGCTTCATATATATAGTACTTATTTCTATATATAAAGGCTGTTTAACAATGCCATAATTTTGACAAAACTAATTCAACAGTCAATTATTATTCAAATTAAGCAAACATTGTCACAAAAATGTTACCTACCGAGTCGTTTCAATGAAATAAAACCAGCAAAAAACGCTTTTTTCGCACTTTACATCGATAAAGTATTCCCTTTTTAGTAACTTTATAATAACGTTCACTACAGACGAGTTAATGTTGAGACGCAAGCTTTAACAAATGACTTTTCAAAGTGTTACCTTGGTAACAAACAATTACTTTGATAAGTAATTTTTAAGTACTAACTCTCAGCTGAACACTCCGTTAACAATGTAGCAAATATGTTGCACTGCTAATTGTGGTCAAAGGTAAAGTGGCGAATATTCCAACGCTACTCTATCCTTTAACACTAATGTAACGATATGGCTTATGACTGGTTTCCCTGAGAAGCGAGTTATTTAGCTGTCTCGTAACTGCATTACCATTTTAATAAGAACACTAGTTTACTAATGTCGGAAGGATTGTGGTGATAGGACACCACTTAAAATTATTAAGGGCCTTTAATAATTTTAAGTTTCAAGGATAAGAACAAGCCCGAAGCAATACAGAGAGAGACAAAAATGAAAAGCATTAACCAAATGAAAAACGCTAAGGGTTTTACTCTTATTGAATTAATGATCGTAGTAGCGATCATCGGTATTCTTGCAGCAATCGCATTGCCTGCATACCAAGATTACACAGTTAAGTCACAAGCCGGATCTGCTTACTCTGAAATTTCAGGATTAAAATCTGCATTTGAAATTGCAGTAAATGAAGGTAAAACACCTTCAGTGACAGCTGCTGATGCCGGTTACATTGGGCAAACTGCAACTGGTGGCACTTATTGTGACATCGCATTAACAGGAACAACTGTAATTGAATGTACAGCTGTTGGTGGTAATGCAGATAAATTTGCAGGTAAAAAACTTACCCTAACAAGAACAGCTGAAGGCGTTTGGGGTTGCACAACAGATCTAGAAGCTAAATTTAGACCAGGAAGCTGTGGAGCAGCAGCTGTTACTCCATAACAATAGAGAGCTAAGAAGAAAGGCAGCTAACGCTGCCTTTTTTGTCTTTGGATGCATTAAATTTATATGCCATAATCAAAAATATCACTATGTTAGCTGAGCAAAAAAATATGCCGTCATCAGGGTTAAACTTAGGCCTCTCTACTATATTTATTAGAAAACACTTATTGACAGAAGAGCAAGTTGCAACAGCTATAGGCCAATCAAGAAAATCTAAGATATCTCTTGTAACTACAATAATAAAATCAAAACTACTTACCGCTAGAGAAATTGCAGAACTTTGTTATGAAGAATATGGTTCTCCACTATTAGATTTATCAGAGTTTGATGTAGCAAATATACCTGAAGACATTCTTAACAAAAAACTTATTGCTACCCATAACTGTTTGCCACTTTTCAAACGCGGTAATAGGCTCTACATTGCCACCTCAGATCCAACGAATATTGCTGCACTAGAAGACTTCCAATTTAGTTTAGGCCTCCATGCCGAAGCAATCATTGTAGAAGATGATAAGCTCAATACCATTCTTGAGAAAGTACTTGAAGATGATATTTCAGGTCTCGGCCTTGATGGCATGGATGAAGAAGCATTAGCTGGTATTGAAGTTACAGATACTTCACAAGAAGAAGAGCCATCAGAAAGCAGTGATGATGCACCAATAGTTATATATATAAACAAAATTCTAACCGATGCAATTCGCAAAGGTGCTTCAGATTTACATTTCGAGCCTTATGAAAAACGTTACCGTATTCGTTTTAGAATCGATGGTATCTTACATGAAGTTTCTGAGCCCCCAGTCAATCTTTCAAGCCGAATTTCTGCTCGCTTAAAAGTCATGTCGAAATTAGATATTGCGGAGCGCCGTGTACCGCAAGATGGCCGAATTAAAATGAAGCTATCACGTACTAAATCTATCGATTTTCGTGTGAGTACACTCCCAACTATTTGGGGTGAAAAAATTGTAATGCGTATTTTAGACTCTTCTTCTGCGCAGTTAGGTATTGAAAAACTTGGCTATGAAGATGATCAGCGTCTTCTATATGAAGAAATGCTCGCTAAACCACAAGGAATGATATTAGTAACAGGGCCTACAGGTTCTGGTAAAACAGTCTCGTTATATACAGGCTTAAATATTCTTAATACGGAAGAGCGAAATATTTCAACAGCAGAAGATCCTGTGGAAATTAACCTTGAAGGGGTTAATCAGGTTCATATCAATTTAAAAGCTGGGTTAACATTTGCTTCAGCACTTAGATCATTTTTGCGGCAAGATCCTGATGTTGTGATGGTCGGTGAGATCCGTGATTTAGAAACGGCAGAAATTGCAATTAAAGCCGCACAAACAGGTCACTTAGTATTATCTACCTTGCATACGAACTCTGCTGCAGAAACCTTAACGCGATTAATCAATATGGGTGTACCTGGCTATAATATTGCTAGCTCAGTGAATTTAATTATCGCTCAGCGACTTGCAAGACGATTATGTCCTGAGTGTAAATCTCCAGAAGATGTTCCCACAGAAGAATTACAACGCCTGGGTTTCAGCGACAACTCAATTAATAACGGGTTCACGGTTTACAAACCGGTTGGCTGTGACCATTGCTCTGGCGGTTATAAAGGTCGAGTGGGTATATACGAAGTAATGAAAATGACAGATGAAATCGCTCGTACCATCATGGAAGGAGGTAACTCTCTGCAAATAGCCAAACAAGCAACACAAAGTGGTATGCGAGATCTACGTTTATCAGGTTTACTTAAAGTCACTCAAGGCATTACTAGTATTGCTGAAGTGAATCGCGTTACAAGCTTTAATTAACTAAGCTGTAAATTTACGTTAAGCATTGATTGCACATAATAAATAGAAAAGGATTTGCTTTATGGCAACAGCAGCGGCAAAAAGAAAGCCAAGAACAAAAAAAGACACCAAGCTCCAACCAAAAACCTTCACTTTTGAATGGAAAGGTGTCAATAGGGATGGTCAAAGAACATCTGGCGAGTTACGCGGCACTTCGATTGCTGAAATACGCGGTGTTTTAAAAGCACAAGGTGTAACACCTAAAGGCGTAAGAAAAAAAGCGACTCCACTATTTAAATCAGAGAAAAAAATCACCGCGATGGATATCGCAATGATTACTCGCCAAATAGCTACTATGCTTTCCGCAGGTGTTCCACTTGTTACAACTATTGAGTTGCTTGGAAAGGGGCATGAAAAAGCTAAAATGCGTGAGTTATTATCAGGTATTTTGACCGATGTTCAATCAGGTATTCCTTTATCTGATGCTATTCGTCCCCATAGACAATATTTTGATGATCTTTATGTTGACTTAGTCGCTGCTGGTGAACATTCAGGATCATTAGATGCGGTATTCGATCGCATTGCTGTATATAAAGAAAAAGCTGAGGCCTTAAAATCTAAAATTAAAAAAGCCATGTTTTATCCTGCAGCTGTCGTTATCGTAGCTATAGCAGTTACGGTATTACTATTATTATTTGTAGTCCCTCAGTTTGAAGAAATATTTAATGGTTTTGGTGCCGAGCTACCAGCATTTACTCAAATGATCATCAGTATTTCAGAGTGGCTGCAAAGTTCGTGGTACTACTTTGCTGTTGCTATAATAATCGGAATTTATGCATTTAAAAGAGCACATAGAAATTCCCAAGGCTTTAGAGATCAAGTCGATGTCGCATTGCTAAAAATACCCGCAATTGGTGATATTTTACATAAAGCAGCAATGTCTCGATTTGCGCGCACGCTGGCAACAACTTTTGCCGCGGGTGTCCCATTAATTGATGGTTTAGAGTCTGCTGCTGGCGCATCCGGTAATGCCGTTTATAAAAAAGCATTATTAAAAGTCCGCCAAGAAGTCATGTCTGGTATGCAAATGAATGTAGCAATGAGAACCACAGGTATCTTCCCTGACATGCTTATACAAATGGTAATGATCGGCGAAGAGTCTGGTGGTTTAGATGACATGCTTAATAAAATTGCAAACATTTATGAAATGCAAGTTGATGATGCCGTGGATGGCTTATCAAGCCTGATTGAACCAATCATGATGGTTGTCATTGGCACAATTGTTGGTGGTTTGATTATCGGTATGTATTTACCTATTTTTGAAATGGGTAACGTTGTCGGCTAAAGCTTAAAAACAATAAGAATAAGAAAAGTCATGAATGAATTTGTATCTAGCTTCATAACATCAATGAGCCAATCACCTTGGCTCTTTATGACAATTAGCTTTATCTTTGCTGCCACTATTGGCAGCTTTTTAAACGTCGTCATCCACCGCTTTCCAGTGATGATGAAACGTGAATGGCAAAGTGAATGTAACTTTTATTTATCAGAATACCACCCAGACATCGTCAAAGAAGTCGGTGAAAAACGTTTAAATAAGCCAATAGACAAATACCCCCTAAAATATAACTTAGTTGTACCTGGCTCAGCCTGCCCGAAATGCAAAAATAATATCAAACCTTGGCATAATTTACCTATCTTAGGTTGGATTTTACTAAAAGGTAAATGCGCTAATTGTAAAGCAGCAATTAGCGCTAGATACCCTCTATTTGAATTAATAACAAGCATTTTAGTTGCGGTGCTTGCTTGGCACTTTGGACCTACCTGGCAGTTTCTATTTGCATCAATACTGACGTTTATACTGATAGCACTAACAGGTATTGACCTAGATGAAATGCTACTACCGGATCAGTTAACCTTACCTTTATTGTGGCTTGGCTTGCTTATTAATCTTAAAGGTATCTATGCAAGCCCTACTGATGCCATTGTAGGTGCAGCTGCTGGTTATTTAAGTCTTTGGTCTGTGTTTTGGTTGTTCAAGCTAGTTACAGGCAAAGAAGGCATGGGTTATGGCGATTTCAAATTGTTAGCCGTGTTTGGTGCTTGGTTAGGCTGGCAATTTTTACCGCTTATCATCCTCCTATCTTCGTTAGTAGGAGCCATTGTCGGTATTACGATGATGTTATTGAAAAATTTATCGAGAGAAAACCCGATTCCATTTGGCCCATACATAGCGGTAGCAGGCTGGATTGCATTAGTCTGGGGACAAGATATTATCAATTGGTACCTTGGAACCTTATATTAATTAGAGCGCAATATGTCTAAATATATCGTCGGACTTACAGGTGGAATAGGTTCAGGTAAAACCACAATTGCAAATCAATTTGCTGAATTAGGAATTGAACTTGTAGATGCGGATATTATCGCAAGGAAAGTCGTTGAAAAAGGAAGCGATGGACTCAAAAAAATCGTTCTTCGTCACGGCCAAAAACTATTGCAGCCTTCAGGAGAGCTCGATCGAGCAGCGTTAAGAGAAATTGTATTTGATAATGAGGAAGAACGGCTTTGGTTAAATAACCTACTACACCCAATGATCCGCAACGCAATGCTCCTAGCGGTAGAAAGTGCTAAATCAGCCTATGTAATTATGATTGTTCCCTTGCTATTTGAGAATGGGTTAGATAGTTTAGTCAATACGACTTTAGTGGTGGATATTCCACCACATGAACAAATAGCCAGAACAGCAAAACGAGACGGGGTCGAATCAGCTCAAGTTGAACGTATTATAGCCAGCCAAATAGACCGAAATACGAGACTTTCTAAAGCAGATAACGTTATTGAGAATACTCAATCTCCCGAGGCATTACGAGACACTGTTCAGTTATTACATTTGAGATATTTAGCCCAAGCATCTTCAGCATAGATAATAACAATGAATAACGATCTGATTTATGAGCAACCATTAAATGAAAAAACGCGTAGTTACCTAAGACTCGAATATTTAGCAGATCAGCTTAACAGTCATGTCAATGATGACCAGCAGCACCACTGTTTCTACCCTCTTTTTTCGCTTGCTGAACTAACAGATCGTTGTGATTACCGTTCTGATATTCTTAAAGACATCGATAAGCAGCTAATTGTATTAACAAAATGGCATGCTTTACCTCATGTTGATAAACAACAAATACAATCAATAATTGACCAACTTCAAGCAGCAAAAGCTCCGCTGCAAAGTAACGACCGTATCGGCTGTAAGTTAAAGCAAGATAGGTTTATATCCGCTTTAAAGCAGCGTTTTGGTATGCCTGGAGCATGTTGCAATTTTGATTTACCTCAACTACATTTTTGGCTTTCAAAGCCTTGGCATGAAAGACAAAAAGATTTAAAAGCATGGATAGCAAATTTTGAACCTATTTTGAAACCTATTACATTATTGCTAGAACTAACTCGAAGTACTGCTGAATTTAGAACCTCAGAGGCAGAACAAGGCTTCTATCAAGGAACCAGTCCACAAACCTTGTCACTTATTAGAGTAAAACTATCACAATCTCAAGGTTGTTACCCTACCATCAGCGGTCATAAAAGCCGGTTTGCCATTCACTTTGTTAATTTTGATTCTCAAAAGCATACCGACAAACAAATTAAATTCAAACTAGCTACTTGCCAATAAATTCTTTAGGATCTCACTGTATTAGTTAGAGAGATGAATTATGCCAATTTCAGTTAAATGCCCGATTTGCCAAGAAAATGTTCAATGGAACAGTGAGTCTAAATTTAAGCCATTTTGTAGTGAACGCTGTAAAATGATTGATTTAGGAGATTGGGCTAGTGAAAAACATGCTATTCCAGTGAAGCCAGAGTTTGATCACGAAACATTAGATACAGAAGGATTCGATGAAGGTGACTTCTTCAAGCATTAACCTACCGGAAGTAATAATGAAAAGAATTCATGTCGCCGTTGGCGTTATCATTAATAATGAACAAAAAATATTATTAGCAAAGCGTCACTCACACCTCCATCAAGGTGGTAAATGGGAATTTCCTGGCGGTAAGGTGGAAAACAATGAGACGGTCACACAAGCGTTAATTAGAGAGCTTAAAGAAGAAGTAAACCTCGATGTTTATACTTCGATTTCATTTTTGGAGATAGCACATAATTACCCTGATAAACATGTACTACTGGATATACATTTAGTCAAAGACTTTGATGGGATCGGAGAAGGTCTTGAAAATCAAGAAATCAAATGGGTAGAGGTCTCAGCCTTGTCACAATATGAATTTCCAGAAGCCAATATACCCATCATAAAAAAACTAATGAACGAAATGATATAAACCACACAGGCTGGTGCTAATTACATTAGCTTTAATTTAGTTTAAACATTTCAGCGTAACCAACCGCATTAGCATAGCTAGTAATACAACTTTTTACTGCTAATGACCTATACGCATGATAATGACATGCTTGCACACTTACACTATCTGTAACGCCAGTCTAGATACTTAAGAATTAAACTCCAAAGGCCCGTTACGTAAGTAACGGGCTATCTGCTCTCTAAAAGAAAAATTAGGCACTTGGCAATGGCCTACTTTCACATGGGCATATCGTCCACACTGTCTTTCGCTGTACTAAATTTTGACTAACTATGTACGAAAAAAGCCCTGACTATTAAG